>CAKZYI010000325.1 GCA_937884735.1 uncultured Pleurocapsa sp. | reverse complement strand
GATACACTTGGTCATAAATTTCATTAATCCAGTCTCGCGCAATAATTTTGCTACCATCTTGCCAATGGCGCAATTCTGCATCTAGGCTATTGCGGGCTGCGGCTATTTCGTTTTCGTCTGCTAAGGTTACTAATTCTTCAGGAGATAGACTGCTTTGCTGTAGAGGATCGATTCCTGGGTTTGCCATCATCTGCATAATTCTGGCTTCTAACAGTGCCGTAATTGCTAACAATGCTAAGGGATCGACCACAAGATCGCAGATTCTCAACTCCAAGCGGTTAAGATTATAGGGGCGGCGATCTCCATTAGGACGAACTGCACTCCAAAGATGACGTACATTATGCATAGTTTTAGCTGCTAACTGTTCTTCTGTCCAACGAACAAAATGACGATGACTGTTAAACAAAGGAACATTTTGCGGAGTTTTGGGAAACATCTGCCATCGTGTTGAATGAGAACCTGTTACTTTCCCATCAACAAAAGGAGAAGATGCGCTCAAAGCTAAATACAAAGATGCTTCTGTCCTGATCAAACGACAAGCCTGCATTAATACTTCTAGATCTTCAATCCCAACATTAATATGAATGCTAGCAGTGACGACTTTTGTACCGTAAGTTTTTTCAATATAGGCATGGTAAGGATTGTTGAGATCCGAACGACAAAAGCGATCGCTTCCTCCTAAAGGCATAGTACTACCAGGAACGATGGTGTAGTCTCCTAGTTTGGTCAGATAATCTCTCAATGCTTGTCTTGGTTTTAATAAAGCACACAACAGGCGATCGTAACCGCAAAAAGGAGCAGTTGTATATTCGACATTACGACTATCTGGCTCGCGAACAAAACCATCTAAGGCTTGAACAATTTTGTCTGATAATCCCACAATTTCGCCTTGGGGAGTGCCAGTATACATTTCTACTTCAAAACCTTTAGACAGTAACCTCATGTCTTCTCGTTAGTTTAGCTACAAATATATCTAGGCATAACTTGATTTTGCTTTTGTTATCAAACAAAAAACCCATTAATAAAATCTTCGCTAAAATAGTAATATTTATTATATTTTTTTAAGATTTGGGGTAAGTCATACGATTAATAGTGTAAACGATCACAGTTGTTGAGGGATCTAAAGATTATGATTTTCACAACAATCAATCTACTCGAAATAACGCATCTTATAAGTTAAGATTGCAAACTGATAGAAACATATTAAATTAATAACAAGTTATTTATGGCAACTCTTTTATCAGCTCAAACTCTGAAAACTAAGCATTATCAGACAGATCAGCAGGTCAAATATTTACAAATTGAAGCGGAGGTAGATATGATCTTGCAAAAATTGAACACCCTCAAACAGCAAAAACAACTCCTCGAAGGAATTTCAGCAAAATCCCCCGAATCAGCACTAAAAGATACAAAATAGACCAAACTGTCAATCTTGCACCAAAATTTTTTTTGGCTATGAGTTTTGAGCTACACACTAAAGTTAACTTATTTTATTGGTGCAAGGTACTCAGCATAAGATAATCTTATTGGGATTTGTAAAATCCCGACTCTAGAATCTAAGGAAGTAAATATGACAATACATCCTCACTTAGCCCAATCCTTGACTCGAAAAAATGCACTCAAGGTAATCAGTGGCTTGAATAATTTTGATTGCGAACGAGTAGCAGCAGTGGTAAAAGCTGCCGATGCAGGTGGTGCAACTTTTGTAGACATAGCAGCCGAACCCACTTTGGTAGCAAGTATTCGCAAGTTAACTAGTTTACCTATCTGTGTTTCAGCCGTTCAACCAGAATTATTTGTTGATGCAATAAATGCTGGGGCAGACATGATTGAGATAGGTAACTTTGATAGCTTCTATAGTCAAGGAATAAGATTTGAAGCAGAAGAAGTTTTAGAATTAACTGTCAAAACTCGTTCTTTGTTACCCAACACTACTCTTTCTGTAACTGTTCCTCATATTTTGGCATTGGATGAGCAGGTTCAGCTAGCTGAAAAATTGGTTGAAGCTGGTGCAGACATCATTCAAACTGAAGGCGGAACAAGTATTAATCCTTTAAATCCTGGAGTAAGAGGATTAATTGAAAAAGCAGCACCAACTCTAGCTGCTGCTCATAGTATCTCTCATGCCGTAGATATTCCAGTTCTTTGTGCTTCTGGATTGTCTAGTGTCACTGTACCAATGGCGATCGCATCTGGTGCATCTGGTGTTGGTGTAGGTTCGGCAATCAATCAGCTAAACAACGAAGTAGCCATGGTTGCTGTAGTTCGCAGTTTAGTGGAAGCTTTAAATAGTTACCAGAAAGTTCCTAGCAATCAGCCATAGTCAGCAATTACAAAGGCAGTCTTTAAGAGCATATGCGACTTGTTCTTGTTCTGCTCTAGAAATACCAGGAAACATTGGTAAAGACAATACTTCGCGGGCAGCTTGTTCTACAATGGGCAACTGTCCTTTTTTGTACCCCAAATTTTGGTAGACAGGCTGGAGTTGCAGAGGAATTGGATAATATATCATCGAAATGATTCCCTGATGCTGCAGGTACTCTTTAACAGCCTCTCTTCGCGTTCTCTCAGTAGCTAAAGATGATTCTTTTTCAGTGACACAAATTGTATATTGATTCCAAACGCTGTTTCCCCCCAATATTCCTTGAGGCAACTTGATGCTGTCAACGGCACTTAGAAGCTCTTGATAGTAATGTGCTGCTTTAGAACGTTGCTCGTTCCAAAAATCGAGATGACGTAGCTTAATAGTCAAAATAACCGCCTGTACTCCATCAATACGGCTGTTGATGCCGATAGAATCGTGGCGGTAGCGTTCGGGAGAACCATGTTCTTTGAGAATTCTCATTTGTTTGGCGATCGCAGGATTGTTAGTTGTGACTGCACCACCATCGCCACAAGCACCAAGATTCTTGGTAGGAAAAAAGCTAAAACAACCCACATGACCAATACTACCAACCTTTTGATCGTTCCATGTCGCACCAGTTGCTTGGGCGCAATCTTCAATTACGATTAGATTGTGAGCTTCGGCGATCGCCGCCTCTACCACGTTGTCCGGCGCGGCCGCGCGATGAGCTATCCCATCGACGTGCCGCGCGCCCAGCGCCGCTGGCAGGGTGTCGAACGCGATTCCTACAAGCGCGGTAATCCCACGTGG
>CAKZYI010000324.1 GCA_937884735.1 uncultured Pleurocapsa sp. | reverse complement strand
CCCAATTAGAAATATTTCAAAATCAAATTAGAGAAAAAGCCAAGTTATTTGATGAATTAGTATTTTGTATTGGGGAGAATGGAATTGATTTAGCTCAAAAAGCTGGTATCAATCCTGAAAGAATTGTCAAAACTGCTAACTGGTTAGGTTCAATGTTAGTTACTGCCAGAGTAGCTGGCATAAAGTCAATTTTACTTTTTGGCTATCATGGCAAACTAATCAAACTAGCTGGGGGTATTTTTCATACTCACAACCACTTAGCAGATGGGAGACTAGAAATTATGACTGCATACTGTGCAAAACTTGGTCTGCCCCAGCTTGAAATTAAAAAGATCCTTAGTTGTGCCACTACCGAATCGGCATTGAATCTCCTGAAAGAATTAGATGCAGCTGAAGAGAATAAACACAATTGGGTAGACAACATATATCGAGAAATCAATCAGGCGATTGACTCCAAATCTGAAAAATATGTTCGCAAATATACAGAAAAAAAACTGTGTGTTGGTTCGGTTCTATTTGATCGCCAGAGAAAAATTATTAGTCAAAGCAAAAATGCTCTTCTTTTACTAGATAAACTGTGTTAGTGTAGTGAGAATATCTATATTATTTTCTGGTCACATAGTATCGTCCACAAGCATACTAGCCTACCAGCCCGAAAGTTAGTATAAAAACTTAAATTTCTTCACACTTTGTTACGTAAATTACCTAACTTACACAGACTTTCTAGAGTATAGTGACTATTCAGACAGAATCAATCGACCGCAGAAAAGAGACTTTAGCCCCCAAGTCTTTACTAGATAAAGCTAATCGTCAGACAATAATCATCATTGATTTCGGTTCTCAATATTCTGAGTTAATTGCCCGTAGAATTAGAGAAACGCAAGTATATTCTGAAGTTTTATCCTATCGATCTTCTGCCGATAATCTTCGAGTATTTATTCTGATGGGGATCTTTCTCTCTGGAGGTCCTAATTCCGTATATGATAGCTATGCGCCCAAATGCGACCCTGAAATTTGGAATCTAGGTATTCCTGTCTTAGGAGTATGTTATGGAATGCAGCTTATGGTCAAAGAGCTTGGCGGAACAGTAGAAAGAGTTAAGCTAGGAGAATATGGAAAAGCCCAGCTGTTCATTGAAGATCCCACCGATTTACTCACTAATGTAGAAGAAGGATCGACTATGTGGATGAGTCATGGAGACTCTTGCACCAATCTTCCCGAGGGATTTTCGGTTTTAGCCTATACTAAGAATACTCCTTGTGCGTCTATTTCCAATCCTGAGATAAAACTTTTTGGCGTTGAGTTTCATCCAGAAGTAGTCCATTCAGAAGGAGGTACAGCACTAATTCGCAATTTCGTATATCATATGTGCGAATGCGAGCCTACTTGGACAACAGAGACTTTTGTAGAAGAGTCCATTAAAGACATTCGGGCTAAAGTTGGTGATAAGAGAGTTTTGTTAGCTTTGTCTGGTGGAGTAGACTCCTCTACTTTGGCATTTCTTTTGCATCAGGCTATTGGAGATCAGCTAACCTGTATGTTTATCGACCAAGGGTTCATGCGTAAAGGTGAACCAGAAAGATTGGTAGAGATATTTAAAAACAAGTTTCATATTCCTGTAGAATATGTGATGGCTCGCGATCGCTTTTTAAAACAGGTTGATGGAGTAACCGATCCAGAACTTAAGCGTCGCCGTATCGGTCATGAGTTTATTCAGGTATTTGAAGAAGAATCTAAGAAACTAGGACCTTTTGATTATTTGGCACAAGGAACACTATATCCTGATGTAATTGAATCTGCCGATACCAACGTTGACCCTAAAACAGGCGAACGAGTAGCAGTCAAAATCAAAAGCCATCATAATGTAGGCGGACTACCCAAAGACTTACGCTTTAAACTAGTTGAACCTCTGCGAAAACTATTTAAAGACGAGGTGCGCAATGTCGCTCGTGCTATTGGTTTGCCTGAAGAAATAGTACGTCGCCATCCTTTTCCTGGCCCTGGTTTAGCAATTAGAATTGTAGGAGAAGTAACCGCTGAAAGACTAAATATTTTGCGGGATGCTGATTTTATTGTTCGCGATGAAATTAGCAAGCAGGGTATGTACCATGACTATTGGCAAGCTTTTGCGGTGTTATTGCCCATTCGTAGCGTAGGGGTGATGGGAGATAAACGTACCTATGCTCATCCCATAGTGTTGCGCTTTATAACGAGTGAGGACGGAATGACTGCTGATTGGGCAAGAGTACCTTACGATTTACTAGAAACCATTTCTAACCGAATTGTGAACGAGGTCAAAGGAGTCAACCGAGTGGTATATGATATCACCTCCAAACCACCTGGAACAATCGAGTGGGAATAATTTTAAGGAATAAGGAACTAGGATAAAGGAACGAGGAAATATGTACAGTATTTTTCTCTTTTCCAGAATTAATTAGCCTTTTCCTCAATTTTTTATATGATAGATTTTCTCTATGTTTAATTTAATCTCTTGTCTATCTTTAATTGATAGATGGGAGATTATAATTTTTTTATCTACAAATACAGTAGCGACATTACCAATCGCTCAACAAACATTGGTTCAATGGCTAATGGCTAATGGCTAAAACACATTTCATGGTCAATAGCCAAAACAATAAGGAGAAATTTAGATGGCTGACAATAGAAGAAGTCAAGAAGTAACTAAAGGAGATAGCAGGTCGCCTAACCGTGCTATGCTGCGAGCAGTGGGTTTTGGTGACGATGATTTTACTAAGCCAATTGTAGGTTTGGCGAATGGATATAGCACTATTACGCCCTGCAACATGGGCATCAATACCTTAGCCCTGCGTGCGGAGTCTGCGCTAAAAGATGCGGGGGCGATGCCGCAAATGTTTGGCACAATTACCATTAGTGATGGAATCTCTATGGGTACAGAAGGGATGAAATATTCCTTAGTATCCCGCGATGTAATTGCTGACTCTATTGAGACTGCCTGTAATGGCCAAAGTATGGATGCAGTTTTAGCTGTAGGTGGTTGCGATAAAAATATGCCTGGAGCTATGCTTGCGATCGCACGGATGAATATTCCGAGTATATTTGTTTATGGTGGCACAATCAAACCAGGAAAACACAATGGCTAATATTTGACCGTAGTAAGTGCTTTTGAAGCGGT
>CAKZYI010000323.1 GCA_937884735.1 uncultured Pleurocapsa sp. | reverse complement strand
AATTGTTCCCCTGTTTGGATCGTTTTTTTCATAGATTTGAAAACAGCTTTGGGCAAACATTGCTTCATTTTGCTCAAGCTAAAAACGTCCGCCGCCCAAATATCTTCTAATCGGCTAGGAGGCCCGACAACAATAGGTTCGCGGTTATTTATTTCGTAGATCGCTTGGTTGCGAGATTCGTATCCCATGACAATTAAATTAGTTTATATGTATTGAATTTAGACGAACGATCCCGCGTCTGTGTAAGACGCAAGGAAACGCACGAGCGTTGACAGATCCTATCTTGGTAGAGATCTTAGAAAATGTAAGATATGCAACAGAACTATGTGACATACTCAAAATTCCTATTGATTTTAGACTGTTTAAATCTTTCGATCGATTTAAATAATATATTGAATAACGATGCTGCTGGGTGAAGCGATCGCCTTAAATATTTGGCTGTCTGCAATCTCAGTGAATCTTATAGACTTTATGACTCTAGGTTTGGTAATTGATGTTACAGAATTATCACTTATAGTTTGGATTTTAAATCTGTAAACTTTGCAAAACTGTAGTCAAATTAACCAAATCACCGAGGATTCAACTAAAAATTTAAGTTTTATAATTAGATTTGCAAAAACATGTCTTTGTTTAACTAAGATGTCAAAACTTGAAGCAAACTATAGTCTCGTCGCTGTATGTGAGATTATAAATAAACGTAGCTTAAGACATAGCTTAAAAATAATGGTTGATTAAATAAAAATTAGCCAGATTCAAATTAAATATAAATGCTGTTGGGAGAAATCAAGAAAGATGCGAGACGCAGTTACCAACCTAATTAAAAATTATGATATTTCAGGTCGCTATTTAGATCGCGACGCAATGGATAGTTTAAAAAACTACTTTACTTCTGGAACAGCCAGAGTCGCCGTAGCAACCATGGTAAGTGGTAATGCTGCTACAATTGTCAAGAATGCTGGATTACAACTGTTTGAAGATGTCCCCGAACTAATTCGTCCTGGGGGTAATGCCTATACTACTCGTCGCTATTCTGCTTGTTTGCGGGATATGGACTACTATTTACGCTATGCTAGCTATGCCTTGGTTGCTGGTAGCATGGACGTTCTAGACGAAAGAGTATTACAAGGATTGAGAGAAACCTATAACTCTTTGGGCGTGCCCATTGGTCCTACAGTTGTTGGTATTCAAATAATGAAAGACATGCTCAAAGCAATGGCAACAGAGAATGGAGTTGCCGATACTAGCTTTATTGATGAGCCTTTTGAATATATGACTCGTCAGTTGAGTGAAGTATCTGTCTAATAAGCTTTTAGCTTTTAGCTTTTAGCTTTTGTAAAAATAAAACTTATACATAATGCGATCGCTTTATTTTTAGTAAGAGCGATCGCTTTTTATATCTTTTCTTTACTCCTCGCTCCTTACTCCTCGCTCCTTACCCCTCGCTCCTTACTCCTTACCCCTTACTCTTCATCTCTCGTTCCTTATTCCCTCTTGTACGGTAATCTACACTAAGAAAACCGTTGCCATAGGTTACAAAGTTTAGCTAAATTAGCAGTCGGGTAGTGAGAGTGCTAATCTAAAAAAAGAGTCTCTCGCGTATCAAGAAATATTACTCAACAATCAGCGTTTAGTTTTCTGGAGAATTTTGCATGGCAGCTATTAGTATCAACGTTACAACTGTAAAACCATTAGGCGATCGCGTATTCATCAAAGTTAGTGCCAGCGAAGAAAAAACCGCTGGTGGAATTTTGCTACCCGATGCAGCAAAAGAAAAGCCTCAAGTTGGTGAAGTAGTAGGAGTTGGCCCTGGTAAACCAAAAGATGATGGTGGTCATACACCTTTGGAAGTAAAAGTTGGCGATAAAGTTCTTTATTCCAAATATGCTGGTACTGATATCAAATTAGGTGGCGAAGATTATGTGTTGCTATCCGAAAAAGATATCTTAGCCGCAGTTTCCTAAGTCATAAATTAATAATTGATGCCGAAACTAGCTGCATCAAGTATTTAAATTATTCACCGTTAGTTAATTTCACCCCAAACACATCAAATTTTATGGCTAAATCTATAATTTACAACGACGAAGCTCGTCGCGCTTTAGAAAAGGGAATCGACCTATTGGCTGAAGCGGTAGCTGTTACTCTCGGCCCTAAAGGACGCAACGTAGTCCTCGAAAAAAAATTTGGCGCGCCCCAAATTGTCAATGATGGGGTAACAATCGCCAAAGAAATTGAGTTAGAAGATCACATCGAGAATACAGGCGTATCTTTGATTCGTCAAGCTGCTTCCAAAACTAATGATGTTGCAGGAGATGGTACAACTACAGCTACAGTATTAGCTCATGCCATTGTCAAAGAAGGTTTGCGTAATGTTGCAGCAGGGGCGAATCCCATTGCTATTAAGCGTGGTATGGACAAAGCAATTGAGTTTTTGGTCGGCAAAATCCAAGAGCAAGCACAGCCTGTAGGAGATTCTACAGCGATCGCTCAGGTAGGAACAATTTCTGCAGGTAATGACCAAGAAGTTGGCGACATGATTGCTCAAGCAATGGATAAAGTCGGTAAGGAAGGTGTAATTTCTCTAGAAGAAGGTAAGTCCATGACTACCGAACTAGAAATTACTGAAGGGATGCGTTTTGACAAAGGCTATATTTCTCCTTACTTCGTTACGGATACTGAAAGAATGGAAGCGGCTTTAGAAGAGCCTTTGATTCTTATCACCGACAAAAAAATTAACTTGGTGCAAGATTTAGTACCCGTACTAGAACAAGTTGCTCGTGCTGGTAAGCCTTTGGTTATTATTGCTGAAGACATTGAAAAAGAAGCTCTAGCTACTTTGGTGGTTAACCGTTTGCGTGGCATACTAAATGTTGCTGCAATCAAAGCTCCTGGTTTTGGCGATCGCCGCAAACAAATGCTAGAAGATATTGCTGTTCTTACTGGCGGACAAGTAATCTCTGAAGATGCTGGTCTAAAGCTAGAGACTGCTACAGTAGAAATGTTGGGTACTGCACGTCGCATCAACATTACTAAAGACAGCACTACAATTGTTGCTGAAGGCAATGAAAAAGGCGTACAAAGTCGTTGCGAACAAATTCGCCGTCAAATCGAAGCTAGCGACTCTTCCTACGACCAAGAGAAACTACAAGAGCGTCTTGCTAAACTATCTGGTGGTGTAGCGGTAATTAAAGTTGGTGCTGCTACCGAAACAGAAATGAAAGACCGTAAATTGCGTCTAGAAGATGCGATCAATGCAACCAAAGCAGCGGTTGAAGAGCGTATTGTTCCTGGTGGCGGTACTACGCTGGCTCATCTTGCTCCTGGTTTGGAAGAGTGGGCAAATTCTA
>CAKZYI010000322.1 GCA_937884735.1 uncultured Pleurocapsa sp. | reverse complement strand
TCAGGCGATTATTGGACATAATAGAGCCTTAGCTTCGTTACAACGAGCAGCAGGAGAAATAATTTCTCAAGACAGCCAAGATAAATCGCCAGGGAAGGAAACACGATAAAGTTGAAGGGTGAAAGATTGTCAGATCGTAGTTGATTTTCAATATTTTGACGATCGCTTACTAAATGTAACCTTATTTTATTTTTTAGCTTTGTTTAGAACCTCCAAGGAATAAAATTTATTCATTACCAACTATTAAATACTTGGCAATAAATAAAACAAAAACGTTTGAGAAAATATCAAGAGTATCCGATCGAGTTTTATGAACCAGACAAGGATGTTGATGCTTGTAGAAGATTTAATCATACAAAGAATGGGAGCTTCTTTGACTGACTTGCAAAGATCGATCTTAACTGACTGTTGGCTAGATCCTAGAGTCACTTATGAAATAATGGCCAATAAACATGGCTATTCTGCTAAATATCTGAAGCAAGATGTTGGACCAAAATTATGGAAGCTGCTTTCTATAATCTGCGGGGAAAAAGTCAAGAAAAACAATTTTAAATCGGCAATCGAACGTTTAGTCAATAATAATCACAATCAGATAGAAATTTCTTTATCTAATGATTCAAACAGCGATAATTTAGCTGTATGTACATCAGATCTAGAGATTACAAAGATTGCTTCACCAGCACAATTGTTGGATGTAGCAGATTCTCCTAAAGCTAAAAATAAGATTATTAATTTGAGAGAAGCCCCTGATGCCAATGTATTTTTTGGTCGTCAAAAAGAAATTGATACTCTCAGCCAATTATTAGTGCAAAAGTCGGCTAAGTTGGTAACTATTTTGGGTATGGGAGGCATTGGAAAAACCAATTTAGCAATTAAGCTAGTTCAAGAAGTTACCCATGATTATGACTACGTGTTCTGGCGATCGCTAACTTATAATGCTTCTTATGAACAGTTTATTTTGGAACTTCTGACATTTTTATATCAGGATTCTTTAGTAGACATTCCAACTAATTCCCAAGAACAATTAGACATTTTAATTGATCGCCTACATCAAAATCGATGTCTAATTATTTTAGATAACCTAGAGACAATTTTATCTGATAATAAGACAGATAGCAGCTATCGAGCTGGCTATGAAAAATATGGCGATTTATTCCAGATTATTGGTCAATATAACCATCGTAGTTGCCTATTAATTACTAGTCGTGAAAAACCCCAAGAGATCAATATCAAGCAATATCAAAAAGTACACTGCTATTATTTATTGGGTTTAGATACAAATAGTGGCAGACAGAAGCTACAAAGCAACGGATGTAACTAGAACTCAGAAAAACACTGCGATAATCTATTACCTCAATATGCAGGAAATCCTTTAGCTCTAAAAATCGCCTCTAGTACAATCCAATACTTGTTTGATGGAAATATTAGTGATTTTGTACAACAAGAAACTTTTATTTTGTCTGGCATTAGTACCCTTTTAAAACAGCAAATAGAACGCCTATCTTTGTCCTGCAAAACCATTATTTATTGGTTGGCAATTTTGGTTAACCCAGCATCTCTTGAAGATTTAAAATATCATTGTTATCCTAAAATTTCTAATCATGATTTGATTGAAACCCTCGAGACAATTGTATGAAGCTGTTTAATTGATAAATTAGACGCTTCCTATAGTTTGCAGCCCATAATTCAAGAATACTTAATCGAACAAATTGTCGATATTTGCCATCAAGAAATACTCTCAGAAAAAGTTTTATTTCTCAATACTCATGCCTTAACCCAAGTCAATAGCGAAGAATATGTCAATGCCTATCAACTAGAATTTATTTTAAAGCCACTTATAGATAAATGTTTAGATAGTTTAAGTGGAAAGCAAAATTTGGCATCAAAACTTGACAAAATAATTGTTCAGCTACAGTCTTTTAATTCTCTTAATCCAGGTTATGCCGTAGGTAATATTATCAACCTACTTTGTCAGCTAAATATTGATTTAACCCGCAAAGACTTTTCTAATCTAATCATTTGGCAGGCAGACTTCAAAAAAGTCAATTTGCATCAGGTAAATTTCTCAGGTAGCGACCTAAGTAAATCAGCATTTTCTGAACAATTAACTAATGTTTTGTCCCTCGATTTTAGCCCCGATGGTCAATTATTAGCCAGCGGAGATTCTAGCGGACAAGTCAGTTTATGGTCGATTAATAAGCGGGGACTACAACAAATCTGTTTCAAACATGTGGGATGGCTATATGCACTTGCTTTTAGCACAAAAGGTCAACTATTAGCTAGCGGAAGCAGCGATCGCACTGTTGTTATTTGGAATGTCAAGAAAAACTGTTTGGTACGTAAACTTAACGGACACGGACAACGAGTAAGATGTGTTGTATTTAGTCCCAAAGGTAATATTTTAGCCACTAGCAGTAGCGACCACCGAATAAAGCTTTGGTGCGTAACTACAGGAACATGTCTGCAAACTTTAACCGAACATGACAACCATGTATGGTCTTTAGCATTTAGCCCCGATGGCAAAACCATAGCCTCCGCCAGTGAAGAGATCGCAAGCGCGAAGTGTAAGGAAACAGTGTAGGTCAAGGAGGAACACCAATGAATAAAAAAAAATGTGGGGGGGGTGGGGGGGGGGCGCGGTGGGGATGG
>CAKZYI010000321.1 GCA_937884735.1 uncultured Pleurocapsa sp. | reverse complement strand
TTTACGGTGGTTAATCAAAAATTGATAAAAATAGAGAAATTATCGGATTTTTTTAAAGTTAATGTTAAGCAATAGCACTCAATAAAATTTAAAATAATCATTGAAAAAGCTTCAACAACTGGTTATCTTCTTTACATTTTGTTACAGTAATGAGTGAGAGTTTAAAAAGCAATAAAAAACTTAGCAAAAAGGCTAGATACCATGCTGAGTAAGGGCTTGAGAAGCATTTTGGATTTCAAATAAATATTTTCCGACTGATGAAGCATAATTATCAATGATTCAAGACAAATCGGTGAAAGCTAGTTGTTCCAGGTCAATTACTGTTGTCAAATACCAAATTATAGTACTGCAAAAAATAATAAAAAAAACCGAACACCCAATTGTTCAGTTTTCATTCATTGAGTTAAATCAATGGATACTTTTATTACTATTGAATATTACTTGTTTGGGATTCATAATTTTCGTTTGCAGTTTGATTTACTGAGAATAATTAATTTATGAAATCTCATTACACAAACTCAGACCGTTTTTATTTTAAGTAACTTTTTTTTCCACCCCAAACCCAACTAAAAGGACATTTTGTAGTGGCTGTCCTGAGCTTGGTTTTTCATAGTTAAGAATTTTACGAATACGTAGCGAGGGATTAGTCAAAGTTATAGAGTCAACTGAAACTACACGAGTATAGTTGGTAGTCATTAACAACTCTCTATTTGTAGAATCAAAACTAAAGTGAGAAATAATTGGTCGCTCCTCTTCATAAGCGCGATCGCGCAAATAGTCCCCTTCTAAAATCGCACCATCTTCTGACTTGGGTACAAACATTAGATTCAGATTTCGTCTCTTTTCTTCCCCTGTTTCAGAAATAGTATAAAAACCCAAATTAAACCCTGGTAAACCTTCAAGATTGTCTAGCTGTTGATAAGCATTATCTGACAGTACCTGAGCTTTCCCATCATTGGTTAAAGGAGTAACTTCAAAAGTAGTTTGCGATCGCTCTATTTCTTGATGAGTTAGATAATGATAGGTGCGATCGGATTGCCAATTACCAACACAGTCTGCAAAAAATTGTTCGAATACATTCATGATTGTTATCACTAAATAAAACTAATTTTTAGGCAATTCGATTTTGAAAATGCCATTTCTGGGGTTATCTGCGGTCAATTTATCCCAGTTAATCGATTCTAAAAAAACATTTCCCTCAACAGTTTCCACTACATCTACTCCCCATTCTCCTGGTTGCAGAGAAGTAGGAGAAGTGCTGGTGGCTGGAGTAGTTTTTTTGCCTCCCAAAATAAGAGTATCACTAGGAAGCTTTTCGTTAGGGCGATCGCTTTTTCTTTTGCCGATCAGGATATCGCCGCACATTTGCCCAATTTCTTTTGCCTCATATTTATCCAAAGGAAAGATAATCTCTACTACCCAATGAGGATTTTTAATGTAGCTACAGCTAATATCGTTATTTTCTTTTAGTCCATCAATAAATACTTGGGCAAACTCTTCTCGGTTAAGAGCGGGAAGTTCGTTATTGTTGAGATTGAAATTATGAGAAAGGAGCATTCTCCCTGCTAATCGATCGCTCACGATATGTTAGATATATTTATTATTAAGGAATATCAATAAACATATCAGAGCCTGGAAAATAATCTCAATCTAGCTATGGGTAGCAGTCAACAACGATAAAAATAGCGATCGCCTTATTCTCTTAAAACGTACCCAACTCCTCTAACAGTTTGAATCAGGCGAATTTCCTTTTGTTCTTCTAGTTTAAGACGAAGATAACGGACATAAACTTCAATAATATTGGAGTCTCCCATAAAATCATAACCCCAGACTCTCTCCAATATTTGATCGCGGGTCAATACCTGTCGAGGGTGAGCGAGTAAGTATTCTAATAAATCAAATTCTTTTGCTGTCAGTTCAATCAGACGTTTACCGCGAAATACTTCGCGAGTAGAGCGATTGAGGGTCAAGTCGTCAAACTGTAGCATGTCCCCATCTTCTTCACTATCACGGCGTAAACTTGCTCGCACCCTCGCCAGTAACTCCTCGATGCTAAAAGGCTTAATTACATAGTCATCTGCCCCTGCATCCAAACCTGTAACGCGATCGCTAACGTCATCTTTAGCCGTAAGCAGAATAATTGGCACTTTGTCCCCAGTTTGACGGAGGCGACGGCAGATTTCTGGCCCAGATATGCCTGGTAACATCCAATCAAGCAAGATGAGGTCTGGTTTAACTTCCCTTGCGGTTGAAAGTCCGCTAAAACCCTCTGCTGCTAACGTAACCTCATAATTCTCAAACTCCAACTCCATCTTGACGAATTGAGCGAGTTTAGCTTCATCTTCTACTACTATAATATGAGGTTTCATAGCTTATCAATTATCAGTAATCAGTAATCAGTAATCAGTAATCAAGACCCTACTTCTTTTTAGGTACTCTGGGAGAAGATTTAGAATTTATAGGACCAAGAATCTGATTCAAGTCCCGCAATTGTTCTGCTGTCCCCATACAGATTAGAGCGTCCCTTTCCAATATTCTAGTTTCTCCCGTTGGTCCTGCAATCAAGTTACCATCAATACGACGAATAGCTAAAACCAAAGCCCCTGATTGCGATCTCAATTTAGCTTCCCGCTGACTTTTTCCAACTTA
>CAKZYI010000320.1 GCA_937884735.1 uncultured Pleurocapsa sp. | reverse complement strand
GCTACTCAACAAGGGTAACGCCACCATGAACGACTTTACTTTTCAACAACTAGATCTACGCTCAGGGGATGCTGTGTTGGAGATTGGTTTTGGTGGCGGATATCTTTTGGAGAAAATTATTGCCAGTCAAATTCCTAGTCGCATTGCAGGTATAGATCCTCAAGTAGACGTAATTAGTATGGGCAATAACAAATTTAAACAAGCAATTAGCAAAGGAAGTCTAGAACTTCAACAAGCTAGTGGCGAAAGTTTGCCCCATGAAGATAATACTTTTACTAAAATATGCACCGTCAATACAGTTTACTTTTGGTCAAATCCTCAAAAGGTTTTGGGTGAGTGCGATCGCATTTTGCAACACCAAGGAAAATTAGTTATTTGCTACATCTCCCCCGAATTCTTAGCACAAGCTAAGTTAACTCAACATGGTTTTACTGCTTATCAACCCCAAGAGTTGGAATCGTTAATGGCAGATGCGGGTTTTATAGATGTGACGACGATTACGGCTGATGGTGGTAAGGGTAACGGTGTTTTTTATTCTACTTCTGGTTTAGTTAAAAATTAAGATTGAGAGTTGCCATCTTTATTTAATTCCAACCTAGCAAAACAGAAAGCTGACTAGCCAAACTTAAAAGATTGAAAGATTTAGCGATCGCTTTTATACCTTTTGCTTGCTGAAGTTTAACTATCTCTTTGGCTTGGGGAGTATGAGTTAGTAAAATCAAAGGGATTGAATTGGTAAATTGATTTTGCTTCAAATCTTTAATTATTTCTGACCAGCTTAAATCGGCTGAAATTTCATCTAGGTCGAGTAGAATAGCACTAATCTGCCTTGCTGAAGCCCTTTCGATTGCTTCAATATTAGAATTGACTATTATGACTTTGCAGTTGGGAATAGTCTCTAAGCAAAGCTGTATCATCTCTTTGATACCAGGATCGCAATTAACCAATAAAATACGTCGAGTTTCAACTGGCATTGATGAGAATGTTCTTATTAGCATCTCTAAATAGTCAATCAATGAGCCTATTTATTGGAAATACTAAGCAAAGAATCTGAATAACCAATGAACTCGATCTATTATCTTTTTAGCTCTAGATGATTAAGTATTCGACGAGCAAGGTGCCGAGCAATTACTGGCTTGTTGACCAAATCGTTTGCTCCACTAGCAAATACCTCACTGGACATAACCTCATCTTGATGAACGCTGAGAAATACAACTGGTAATCTATTCCAATAAGAATGAGTCCGCAACACTCTGCATAGTTCAATACCGCTAAGATGGGGCATTTCAATATCCAGCACCAAAAGATCGGGAACAACAGCCTGAAGTACATCCCAAAATTGCCGCGGATCGTCTAGGGTAGTCAGTTTAAATCCACAAGGTTTGAGGCTAGTTGGTAATAATTTTAATAAGTCTATATCGTCATCGACAATCATAATCTTTTTACCCAAAGAAGAGTCTTGTCTTGCTTTTTGACATACAGCAATAATCTGGCTGGGATTGACTGATTGAGTTAGAAAAAATTTACCTCCATGACGTGTTATCAATAAACGATCCTCAAAACGATCGCGATCGGCAACTACAATAACTGGAATAGATGGGGTGAGCAACTTAAATTCGGCAATCAAACCCAAGTATTCCAGGGTAGGAGCATTTTCGGCAAAAGACACTTCTAGTACTACCACATCGGGAAGTCCTTCATTGCTTGATTGTTGGGTTTTGAGCCAATCTCGAACTAATTCTGGCGTAGGAATTACTTTGGTGCGAATTCCTTGGTTATTTGACTCGACAGTCAATGGCTCAGAAAAACTGAGATTGTCACTAGCAATTAATAATAAGGGGGAATTTTGGCTATTTTCTGTGATATTTGAGCGGTTATATTTTGCTTGATCGCCAATTCTTGCCGTAGGGTTTCTAATTTGCTAGTTAGTTGCGATAATTCCTCTGAGTTATGGCTCAAATGATTTTGCAGCAAATGTTCTATTTCCTGTGCCAGTTGAGAAGCTCGATCTAAGCCAAATTGACCCAAATTACCTGCCAAACTATGGGCTATGACAATTGCAGATAGGCGATCGCTTATTTCTAAGCTACCAACATTTAAAGAAGCGATCGCTTGTCCTAAAGATGTTAGCTGTTGTTCTCTTTTGGACTGATACTTTTCCCAAATAGAAACCAACGCCGTAAGATGTTGTGATCGTCTATTTCTATGCTCTTTTAGGTCTATTTTTTTATTAGCTGGTTCAATTGAACTATAGCTATCCTCTTCTTGATTTTGAGGCAGAGTTTTAAGACAATAGCCTCGTCCTCTAACTGTAACGATCAAGTCATCAGGAAATTCTCCCTGCTTTAGTTTGTGGCGCAAACGTCGTAAATGAGAACGAACTGTTGCTTCTGCGGGATATTCATTAGATGACCACAAACTATCAATAATATTTTCTACGGTAATAACTTCTTGTGGATGACGCAAAAACAACTCCAGCAATCGGTATTCCTTAGCAGTTAAAGAAAGAGGCTGTCCTTCATAAATAACCTCACTATTACAGGGGTTCAACTGTAGATCTCCCCAACGTAATACTGCCATAAAGTCACAGTTCAATCGCCTTAGCAAAGCCCGAATACGAGCAGCAAGCTCTTCTACATCAAAGGGCTTGCAAATATAGTCATCTGCCCCAGCATCCAAACCAATAATTTTATTTTGACTACCGCCACGAGAGGTTAATAAAATTATGGGCGTATTGCAATCGTGGGCGCGAAAACGCTGGCATAGTTCAATTCCATCCAACTTGGGCAAAGACCAGTCTAGAATAATTAGCTCGTAAGTATAAGTAGAACCATAAATCCACCCCTG
>CAKZYI010000319.1 GCA_937884735.1 uncultured Pleurocapsa sp. | reverse complement strand
GCAAGAAGGTACAGAGTGACACCATATTCTCTTAGAGGATTGGACAACTAAGGAAGATAGTGAAGGAACTATATTTGTTTCAATTCCTACTTTGCTAGATTCTAGTTTAGCTCCACCAGGGCATCATATTATCCATACTTTTACTCCTAGTTATATTGAAGCTTGGCAAAATCTATCTCCTCAAGAGTATCAAAATAAGAAAGAAGAAGCCGCAAGCAAACTAATTCATCGCCTTGAAGCAATTTTCCCTGGACTATCTAAGGCATTAGACTATCAAGAAGTTGGTACTCCCCGTACTCATCGTCGTTTTTTAGGTCGAGAAGATGGTACATATGGTCCAATTCCTCGTCGCAAATTGGCTGGGCTTTTGGGAATGCCCTTTAATAGCACCAAGATTCCTGGTTTGTATTGCGTTGGAGATAGTACTTTTCCTGGTCAAGGCTTAAATGCAGTAGCGTTTTCAGGAATGAGCTGTGGGCATCGTGTCGCTGTTGATTTGGGTTTGTAGTTGCGATTCAGCAATAGAACCAATGCTACTTAATACAATATTTATGTATTTTTTGCATCAGTCTTAAGTATAATCTCTTATACAATTTGATTGGAGCAAAAGGTATATTTAATTATGAAAAAATACATTGCTGAATTAATCGGAACTTTCTGGTTAGTTTTAGGCGGTTGTGGTAGTGCAGTGCTTGCTGCCGTCTATGCTGCCAACACTGAAGATATAAATTTTTTCAATATTGGTCTAGGATTTCTAGGTGTATCCTTAGCCTTTGGTTTGACTGTTGTGACTATGGCATATGCTATCGGGCATATCTCAGGCTGTCATCTAAATCCTGCGGTATCCTTCGGGTTATGGGCGGGTAATCGTTTTCCTGGCAAAGATTTGCTACCCTACATTGTTGCCCAGGTGATTGGTGCCGTGCTTGCGGGTGGTTTTATTTATTTAGTCGCCAGTGGTAATGGCAGTTTTTCTTTGGAAGGATCTAATCCTCTAGCAACCAATGGATTTGGCGAACATTCTCCTGGTGGTTATAACCTAATCACCTGCTTAATTACGGAAGTTGTGATGACTTTTATGTTCCTGTTTATTATTTTAGGAGCAACTGATGTTCGCGCACCCGCTGGTTTTGGTCCAATTGCGATTGGTTTGGCTCTAACTCTAATTCATTTGATTAGTATTCCTGTAACCAATACTTCTGTTAACCCTGCTCGAAGTACTGGAGTTGCTCTGTGGGCTGGAAAAGAGCTAGTAAGTCAGTTATGGCTGTTTTGGTTAGCTCCTATTGTGGGGGCACTTCTTGCAGGTTGGACTTATCATGGCTTGTTTACAGAAGCCGTAACAGAACAAGATCAGTTATTTCGATCGCTCTCAGTTGTAAGATGAACCCGCTATAAAATGATTATGTTTTAGGAAATTTTTAAAAGTTGGGGAATTTAAAGGGCTGGGGAGTAGAGATTTAAGACTTCACTTTTCTTTTCTATACTACTAGCAATTAAATTCCCAATAAATTGGCGATCGCGCTAGGTAAGGGTAAAATAATTATGACTAATAGAGTCAAAGCAAATAGTCCTAAGAAATCTCTACTACTGTCTAGCTCTGTTACATCATTAAGAGCAGGTTGATCTATTAGCGGAATCAACCACATAATAATCGCCCATACCCAAAAATAAGGGTGAATCAAGGCAAAAAGTAGGGCTAGGATACGGGTGATTTGTCCAACTGCGATCGCCATTTTTTGTCCGAACACAGCATGGACAATATGTCCTCCATCTAGCTGTCCAATAGGCATTAAATTGATTGCGGCAATAAATAAACCAACGCAGCCTGCAACAGCCATAGGGTGAAGTTGAATACCCATTTCTGCGGTCAAAGATGAGCCTAAAGCAATTTTTGCCAGTAGAGAAAAGAACAAGGATAAACGGGGATCTTGAGCTTGAAGATTGAATGCAGAAGATTCTTCTAGAGGAACAACTTCTGAAAGAGATAACCCAAAAGTCAAAATTGGCACAATTAACAATAAACTAGATAGGGAACTAATAATTGCAAGGTCAAATAAGGCTTTGCGATGAGGTATGGGGGATTTTCGCTGGCTTAATGCACCCAAAGTACCAACAGCAAAATTGTCTAGTAAAAAGGGAAAGGGAATAAAGTAAGGCAGAGTAGTGCGAATTTTGTAGTAAACAGCGACAAAATAATGACTAAATTTTTGTACAGCAATAATCAATAGCAGGGGTAAGCTGTAGCTGAAACCCTTGAGTAAGAGAGCAGGATTGGCTGGTAACTCTTCTAATAGAGTGCCATCGATAGTTACACCAGCCACACTTGTAGTTAATAAAGTGATAGCAAACATCACTAGAGCAAATCCAATCCGCAAATCATTTTCCTGTGCTTTTTTCTTTGTCTCTTTGGCTTGAGGATTGGGGACAAGAGCAAAAAAAGGTTTGCCGCGAAAACTTTCTTGAAAAATCAGAAAAAAGCGATCGCCAAAAGCTTGCTCGACATTATCTTTTATTTCTTGATAAGCATCTTCAGGAATAGTTTTTAGTTTTCCTCGGCAGAATATAGCTTGGGGACGATAGTCAATATTCTGTAAGTAGTAGACATTCCAAGGAAAACAGTTACGTAGAGTGGTTTCTTCTTGATTATTGATAGGACGGGGTTGAGGAGTAGATTCGGCTGCAGTTTTCGCCATAGCTAAGAGATGATTTTTAGATATTTTTGCGATCTTTTCTGGGTTTTTTTTAGGCTGTCCTCGCTGAACAAGCCATCCGTACAAAAAAGTACAGATAATTAAAGGGAATAAAAATATAGGTAGAGGTAAGGGTTGTTCTGTGCCTAAAATATAAGTCCAAATAGTCCAGATGCAAGATGGTAGCATGATAACTAGCCAACACACCCAGACAGGAGTGGTGGTTTTATGTCTCACGCTTCGATCGACAATTAGATAAGTAATGGGACTTAATATAACTAAAATCAACCAGAGTTTCATAAAAAAGCGTTTTGAACCTATATTTTTGATTCTCGTTCTAAATAACTATTTTGGCAGGGGAATCGAGTGTGTAAATATAAAATTAAAATGTAATTCAATGTGACTTATATAGTTAAACTAGATATCTCTATTTTTAGAATGCCCCAAAACTTTACTAAAATTAATCAGGCAAGCTCGGTCAACAATAAATCTCCTCGTCTTATTTTGCCAGGGATATTTGCATTTGCACCCAATCGAGATACATTAGGTGCTACTTCTTATTTTATTGTAAATAAAATTGGCAATATTCTCCTCGATTGTCCTGCTTGGAATGAAGCTAACCAAGAATTTATTCAAGCTCAAGGTGGAGTAAATTCGTTGATTATTACTCATCGAGGTAGTATTGGCAAAAGCGTAATGGAGATGCAAAAAGCTTTGAATTGCCAGGTAATTGTACAAGAGCAAGAGTCTTACCTGTTACCAGAAGTTGAGGTGACTTCTTTTGCCAATAAAATGGCTATAGGAGAAGATTTAAAGCTGATTTGGACTTGTGGGCATTCTCCTGGTTCATCCTGTTTGTACCTGCTACAGCAGGGTGGAATATTGTTTACGGGGAGACATTTGCTACCCAAGTCGCAAACTGAAATTGTTCCCCTGCGTACAGCAAAAACTTTTCATTGGGGTAGACAGCTAAATAGTATTAGGATGTTATGCGATCGCTTTGATACCGACAATCTCAAATATATTTTGCCAGGGGCAAATACTGGCTATCTTAGAGGACAAGGATATATTGATAATGCCTACGAGCAATTATCTGCACTAAATCTAGACGAATTGCTTTTGAAAGAGGCTATGTAAAATATTGAGTCAAGTTCAATTCTCCAGAAAAATCCTGGCGTTTATTGAATTGATATGCACCCATCAAGGCACCCCAAGTGCCTTTGCCTGTATCGGGATCGATTCCCTTGTCATAAGTAAGTAGTGCATCAGCCGTGGCTTTAAATCCCAGAAAAACTTGAAAGGTTGTTCCTTGGTAGGTAACGCTACAGGGTCGATCGCAAATGGGAGTTGTCTCGAAAGAATACTTGCCCATATTTACTGCTTGAGTAGTAACTTTAAGGGTACAGTTGGGTAAAAATTTGATTTGATCTGGTGTAATATTTTTGATTAAATCTTTATTTTGTCCTGCCCCTTGAGCTGTAGCAAGATCTTCAAACATGTAAAACTCTACTTCTATGTTTTCTTTTTGTCTCAGACGCAAAATTCTGGGACGATAGGGTTGATTAAGTTTGATAACGTTAGCTTGTTCGGCAAACAGAGTAATACTATCTTCTGTGAAAATAGGAACGGGTCTTATCCAAAGTCTTAAGTGTACATACCAAGCAGGTTGTTCTAGGGCTTGTTGCTGGTTGTCAAATTCTCCAGCTAAATAATTAGCTAAAGCAGTTAACTGGGGAGTGAAAGTCATTAAGTTGTTTAATATAAGGTATGAAATCGATCCTATTATCTTTTGTATCCATTAGGTTTTATTAATAAATAATTCAAAAGCGATCGCCTTTTTAAACATGCTCTAAAAAGAAAGTATGAAAAAAGAAATTAATGGAATAAATGCAAGCTTTTATTACTGGTGGAACGGGTTTTGTTGGAGCAAATTTAGTTAGATTACTATTAAAGCAAGGATATAAAGTAAAAGCTTTAGTGCGAAAAAATAGTTGCTTAGACAATTTGGAATCTTTAGATATTGAAGTTGTTGAAGGCGATTTAAACCAAGAACATTTAGCTCAACAAATGAAAGGTTGCCAGATATTGTTTCATGTTGCAGCGCAATATTCATTATGGCAAACTGACACAGATGCACTCTATAAAAATAACGTTTTAGGAACACGCAATATATTAAGCTGCGCTCATCAAGCGGGAATTGAACGTATTGTATACACAAGCTCGGTGGCAGCTATTGGGGTAAGAAAAGACGGTTTATCTGCTAATGAAACCTATCAAAGTCCTGTGAATCGATTAATTGGAAATTATAAAAAATCTAAGTATTATGCTGAACAAGAAGCAATAAAAGCAGCCAAAGCAGGACAAGATATTGTAATTGTCAACCCTAGTACTCCCATTGGTGCATTTGATTTAAAACCTACTCCCACAGGAGAAATAATTGTGAGGTTTTTACAGCGCAAAATGCCTTTTTACGTTGACACGGGATTAAATTTAATTGATGTTGAGGATGTAGCCTGGGGACATATTTTGGCATTGGAAAAAGGAAAAAAAGGCGATCGCTATATTCTAGGCAATCAAAATTTAACCTTCGCTCAACTATTAGCCAAGCTAGAAAAAATTACAGGTTTACCTGCACCCAAAAACACCATTCCTTATTGGATACCCTATAGTGTGGCATGGTTAGAAGAGAATCTTTTGGCAAAACTGGGAAAGAAACCCACTATTGCCGTCGATGGGGTGCGAATGTCTCAACAAAAAATGTTCTACGATTCGAGTAAAGCGGTAACAGAATTAGGCTTACCCCAGTCTAATATCGATGATGCTTTAAAAAAAGCAGTAAAGTATTTTAAAGGATGACGGATAAGGGATGAGGAATAAAATAAACAATATATTTGAGCTTCCCGCACAGTTACCACAGCAGGAGTTGTTTGAGACTTTGCTGAATAATGACAAGATATCGATTGAAAGAATTGTCTCTACAGGACAAGTTACGCCCCCTGGGGAATGGTATGACCAAGAGCGAAACGAATGGTTGATCGTGCTTCAAGGAGAAGGAGAGTTGAGCTACGAAGATGATTCTCGTATTAAGCTAACTGTAGGGGATTATTTATCGATCGAAGCTCATCAAAAACATCGAGTTGAGTATACGAGTACTGAACCACCATGTATTTGGCTGACGATCTTTTTCTAAAAATAAATGAACCATTGCTGAATTATAAAAATAAATTTAATTTAATTATTTAATCAGTAATTCAATTATCAATAACTATAAAGTGAATTTTACAGAAAAACTAAATAAAGCGATCGCTACTAACAACAGCTTGTTAATTGTAGGACTAGATCCCAATCCTGAAATGATATCAAGGCAATATATTTTGGGTGATGAAGATACCTTAATCGATCGCCTTGAAGCTTGGCTATTGTGGGTAATCGAATCAACCTGCGATCATGTATGTGCTTATAAACCTACTCTGGGTTTTTATCAAGCATTAGGTATTGTAGGATTACAGCTATTAGAGCGAATTTTGACCGCAATTCCCCAGTCCATACCCATTATTTTAGATGCTAAACATAGCGATCTTAATACTAGTACTGTCTTTGCCAAAACTATTTTTACTCAATGGCAGGTAGATGCAGTTACCCTTACTCCCTATGCAGGACAAGATCATTCCGCGCCATTTCTGGTATATTCCGACAAAGCTGTATTTGTCCTTGCTCATACCTCCAATCCTCAAGCAGAAGTATTACAGCGATATCCTAACTTAGAGCAACCCTTTTATTTGAAAGTAGTGGAAGAAGCTCAATCTTGGGCAACTCCCGAACAGTTGTATTTAGAAGTTGGCACTACTAATATTGAAATATTAAACAGAATTAGGGCGATCGCACCAGAGCGAACAATCTTACTACGTAGTTTGTGGAGCAAAAATAATAATCTCGAATCTTTAATTGAGACGGGATTAAACAACATGGGAGAAGGTTTACTTATTCCTATTCCTCAAGATTTTCTGGCAGATAACAATTTGGCTTCAAAAGTTACTAATCTCAATCGAAAAATCAATGGCTATCGAGAAGCAAAATTTAATCAAGCTGCTAGCTGTGAAATTTGGACATCTGATGTTTGTTTGCTCAACCAACATCCTTATCAAGATTTGATTCTAGAATTATTTGATATTGGCTGTCTTTTGTTTGGAGAATATGTCCAAGCGTCAGGCGCGACTTTTTCCTATTATATTGACCTGCGTAAAATCATTTCCAATCCCCATATTTTCAATCAAGTACTTTCTGCTTATGGAGATATTGTCGAAACCTTAGAATTTGATCGCATCGCGGGTATTCCTTATGGTGCGCTGCCCACTGCTACAGGATTAGCCTTAAATTTACAACGCCCTATGATTTTTCCTCGTAAAGAAGTAAAAGCCCACGGTACTCGCCGTCTGATTGAAGGAAACTTTAATTCAGGGGAGAAAGTGGTTGTAATTGACGATATTCTAATCAGTGGCAAAAGCGTTATGGAAGGAGCGGATAAACTCAAATCTGCGGGTTTGAAGATCGAAGATATTGTCGTGTTTATCGACCATGAAGGAGGCGTAAAAGATAGATTGGCAAATAATGGATATAATGCTCATTCGGTTTTGAATATTTCAGAAATTACCGAAACCCTATATGAATCAGGACGCATTAACGAAGAACAATACAACTCTTTTCAAAAGAATCACTAAAGTCTCTTTTCCAATCCAATTGCTGCCAATGGAGTAAATTTCTTGCTTGTTATTTAATTCCTCACAACCATAGCTGATTTCTAAAGAGTAGGTTAAGTTTTAGCTGTCTTTAAAGCTGCATTAACAAGTTAATACCAACATATAGCTAAAATAGGCAGAAAATAACTTTTATTACGAGATAATACAAATTGATTAATCAACTCTATCGTCAGAAACATCGTTCGTTAATTTTACCAATTTTAGGAGCGATCGCTTTTATCTTGACCGTTACATTTAGTCCTGTTGCCAATGCTAAATTATTTGATGGTCCTGTAGATATATTGCCTTTAGAACAAAGAGTAGCCTTAAGAAATGGGGAAGTAATATTTTTAGGCAAAAAAGGAGAGTATACTTGTCGTATATTGACTAATTCATCAATAGAAGATGCTTGGCAAGTTTTAACTGATTATGAGAATTTCTCGGAATTTTTACCAGGAGTCAAAAGCAGTGAGTTAATCGAACAAAAGGGCGATCGCACAGTATTTGAACAGGTTAACAAAGTCAAAACATTCGTGTTCAGTATTGAAGCCAGATTACAAATTGCTAATACAGAAACATATCCCCAACAAATTGCTTTTGAAGCAATAGATGGAGACATTAAAACTCTCAAAGGAAAATGGACTCTAGAGCCAGTGTCGCCTTATCCCAGCGCACCTGCTGACCAAGTTTTATTGACCCATAAAGTTATGGTTGAACCTAACAAAAGTCTCAGTGACGAGATATTTTTTAAGATTTACGAGAATCGTTTGCAAGAGACTGTTGCAGCAATCAAACAAGAAACGGAAAAACGTTCGAGCTAAAATTGCTGTCCGTCTGTTTTTTATTAGCCTTTTTATTGCCTATTTTTCCATGCTTCCATTGAAACAGGAACAATAGGCTCAATCAGCTCTACAATTGCCTGAGCATAAGCTCCAATCTCACTTTGCGCCCCCGCACCTAAACGTAAGCCGATAAAGTTTAGCAAAGCTTGTAGGCTTACCGTCCACACCCAAGAAGTATAAACAGAAGGTACTAAAACACCCCTTGCTTGTTCTCTCCCTACGCCCAATTTTAATAAACTACTATAGGCCTGATAACTATTTTCACACTGTTGTTTGTATAAAGCGATCGCTTTATTGTTTGCTTCTTCGTCTAGACTGCCAATAGTGGCTTGCTTATTATTTTTAGATTGTTTTCTAAAAGTAGGTGGAATATAAAATTCATCACTATCATCAATAGCTACATAACGAAAACTTTTCTCGTTCCAGCCTAATTGTTCTTCGTTATGAATGCTAGAAATCAAATGCTTCACAGTTGTGTTAAAAGTAACACGATTCCGATTAATTTATTACAGATTCCTGCAAGCTCTGACTATATCACAATCCTTCTATAGTAGTTAGGATTCTCCGCGCTTCGAGTCCTCTTGAACCCTACTCCCCAAAGGGATAGTCGATGCACCTTCCGATGCGAACAATCCACAAAGCTGATTGTTCGCCGACTTTGCTTGGCAAAAAAGAGTCGTTTTTACGACTATTGGCTTGGCTCAGAATTGTCATATCTTCGGCTTTAATAATCTCAAGACTATAGATTTCTTCTGAATTCACGGAGTACGCAGTTAGAATCTCTTCTAACTGGGGCAGGTGGTATTTTCTTGTATGGCTAAACTGAATTTTATTTACATTTAATAACCACAAAAATCTTTGATTTATTCCATACAATTTGTACCATTTACCATTGTCGGCATATATAAAGGGGGGCTTTTACTTTAAATTTAAATGTAACTCCTCGAAAGGGGGAAGTGTGTTCGTGCTTTATTAAATAATTAATTAACTTAATATCTTTTTCATCCAAATTATCTGAAGTTTTTTCAAAAGATGCTCTGGCATCATTAACTATACTGAGATCGTTACCCATAGAATCAATCAATTCAATTCTACTTTTATTGTCATTTAAAGGATCTTTGTAGCTCATATTTGTCGATAATTTAATCTAGCTTTTTACTCTTTAATCAACTTTTTATCTCTTCAAACTTTGGGTAAAGTAACACCTGAACCTTGATTTTGATATTTACCTCCTCGATCGGCGTAGGTAGTTTCACAAAACTCACCCTCAAAAAATAATAGCTGTACTACACCTTCATTAGCGTAAATTTTTACATCAGCACTAGAAGCATTACTAAACTCTAAAGTAATACTTTCTCCCTGCCAAGAAGCTTCTAGAGGAGTGGTATTAGCAATTACTCCTACACGAGCATAAGTTGATTTACCCAAGCAGATAGCCGTTACATTGGGAGGCATTTTAATGCTTTCTAATGACGCACCCAGTCCATAACTATTGGCAGGAATAATAAAGTATGATGAGCCATCATCACCCTTGTGCAACTCTGCCTGTTCTAAGTTTTTGGGATTGAATTTTTTAGGGTCTATTATTGTGCCAGGGATATGTTTAAAAATTCTAAAATCGTGAGGAGACAGGCGAATATCATAGCCATAAGAGCTTAAACCCCAACTAATTGTTGGGATGGCTTCTTCCGCTCCTAAGACTGCTTTTCTGACGGATTTTTCTTCAAAAGGAGCAATCATTCCCTGACGAGCCTGTTCGCTAATCCATTTATCGTTTTTAATCATGTTTTGGGAAATATTGCCAGCGTAAAATTTGTGAGCAGAGAGTATATTAGCAAGCAACAAGTCTATATTAAAATGATATTTTAGTCTTCTTTAAGTTTTGGTATCTTTTCTGGAAAAAGCGATCGCCTTAACTTATAAATAATTTTTAGCGTTTCTTACCTAGCAGAATTAAATCTAGTTTAATTGTGCTTATGTACCAAAAAGCGATCGCCTTTCTGATTTTTTGTGATGCTAAAATATATCTCCAGGCGATATCTTGAATATAGTAATTAGCTGATGAGAATAGGAGAAGAAAAATTAGCAATCAACTTGCAGAATTAACTACAGAAATTACGCAAGGCAAAGGTTATGTTGTCTTACCTGACTTGTTGAGTTACGAAGAAGTAAAAAAAGCGAAAAATCTGATTCAAGAGTTTGCCTACAAAGATCGCGAAAAAGGTAAATTAATTAGGCAAGGAGCAAAGGAAAGACTATATGGATTGATTTATAAAGATGATGTTTTTGCCAAGTTAGTTCAAGATAAATTAATCTTGGCAATTATTGAGGCGATTTTAGGCAGTGATTTTGTTTTAGGTGGTTTTTCGGCTCATATTCTTCATCCAAACGCTCAAAGAATGGGAGTTCATGTAGACTATCCTTACTGGGCGATGGCTTCTCCTTTTCCCAAGCATCCTATCTTAGAAATACAGGTAATTTGGATGATTGATGATTTTACTAGCGATAATGGCGCGCCTTTATTTGCCCCAGGAACGCAAAATTTAGCTACCACACCAAACTTTGATCGCTTCGAACAAACCGCTGAAAAAATCACGGGTACAGCAGGTACAGCTATTATTTCCCATGGATTGTCTTGGCACGATACTTCCATAAATAAAAGCGATCGCTCTAGAATATCTTTATTGGGCAACTATACACCCGAGTATATTCATCCTCTAGAAAATAACTTGTTTGATTTTCAATCAACAACAATTGAAAATTCCACCCCTCAACTAAGAAAATTGCTGCGACATAGTTGGATGTCTAAAAACGAGCAAATATATGGCATGCAGTTCAAAAATTCTTAGGGTGGATATTTACTAGTTAATCATCACTACAGATTATTATTCATAATACCCAGCATGTATAGGTATGTAGTTATGGTCTAGTAATGTTGACGTGACTCATAATTCTACTTTTACGATCTTGCTTGTTGACAGAACTCAAGTCGTAGTTGCCTTTACTACGTTCAATATGTTCCATACGACTTTTTTTGGTACTAGATATCTTGGAAGCTTTGGCTTGAGGATTGTAGTTTTGTGGAGAACGCTGAAAATCGGTTGCTCCTCCCGAACTCCTAGCGATGTGTTCTCTAACGCTTTTTTGACTATTGCTAGGAAAACTGGATGATTGCTCGTTTGGCATAGTTACTGAAAATGTATGTGTATAAAAAGTATCTAGGTATATTTTGACTCATTTGTTGCCAAAAAAAATACAAATATTTAGTCGCTGATGTTATGCACCAACGAATCTGCTTAAATTGGGCAAGAGTAAAAGGATTCGTACATTTATTTTTATATCCATTAAAACTACTAATATTTCGTTCTTATGAGTAAGATTTATTGTTACTACAGAGCTAAAGAAACCAAAGAAAATAGTATTGTTTCCAATAATCAGTAATTATTCAGGATAATTGTATTGATTGTGAGTACATGTCTAGATAAAAAATAAAGTTTTGATGAATTTTGTTTAGACAATATTTCCAATCATTAGCCGTCAAAAGTGTAAGCCATAAGAATAAAGGGTTTTTATTAGTCTAATCATTTTTTACGCCATTCAAATTGCCCTAGTGGCGAACAATAAACTCGATGATAGTATAAGTGTAATCTCTTAAGAGAAAATACTGAGTACTATTATTTTTTGTTCATTAATTTCGATATGACCCTCTTTAAACTAGGGAAAGTTACTAAAGTCTTAACTGCAATTACGCCTTTTATTTGTTTAGCAGGGATTGTCGCTTTACAAGCTCAAGAATATAAAAAATCATCACAGAAGCTCAATTACGCTAATTATGTGAGTCAGGAAAATCAAGAAGCAAAGTTAATTGAGTTTCAACAACAAAGTCCCCATTTGGGATTTGGTAACTTGATTGCAGATTGGTCATATCTAAATTTTGTGCAATATTTTGGAGATGCTAACGCTAGAGAAACTATTGGCTATAGATTAATACCTGAATACTTTGAAACTATAACTGATATCGATCCTCGTTTTACTCAGGCTCATCTTAGACTTTCTATTGCTAATTCTATGTATGCAGGCAATGCAGAAAGAACTATAGTTTTGATGGAGCGAGTATTAGAATCGGTAAATCCAGAGTCAGAAGAAGCAGCATTACTTTGGACTTCTAAAGGATTGGATGAATTATTATTTTTAGGTGATAAAAAAGCGGCAATTCGTTCCTATAAAATAGCCGCTCAGTGGGCTGAACTAAGTAACAATATTCGTCCTGATGGTTTAACTATTAAAGATTTAGAACAGGCTTTAGAATCTACTGATGAAATAGATTTAAAAGAAGCCCAAGTCCGAGCATGGTCTGGTGTTTTAGTTCACATCAAAGACCATCAAAAAAAGAAGGAAATTAAAAGCAAAATAAATAGTCTCAAAGCTGAAATCTTGGTCTTGGAACAAACTCAAAAACAATCTATTAAAAATACCAACTAAATTAGTTGTATATTAATTAAAGCAAATTTTGCGACGATCCCCACTATAGTAGACAGTAAAGAGTGATTTTATCAATAACTTGGTTGAACCTTGATATCTCAGTAGATGATATTCCCTCGTTTAAGGTTGCTTTGGCGATTGTAATAATCACCCTGGCGCAAATATTGAGAAAGCTGTTTTCAGCGATTATAATCAAATATTTAGAGAAAGCAACTAGTCAAACAGAGACAGAATTGGATGATGAATTAATTGCAATCCTGAAGCAGCCTCTAAATTGGCTGATTGTTATTGGCGGTATTTGGATTGCTAAATTGATCTTGGTTGGTGAATTGAACCCCAATGTCAACCAAGCAGGAGATAATTTAATCAACCTAAGTTCAACGGCAATAGTTGCCTGGATTATCTTTCGCGCATCTCCTTTGTTGGGAAAAGTTTTAAAGAATCTAGCATTAGAAACCGAAACCGAGCTGGATGATTTGATTGTTCCCTACATACCCAAACTTTTTCAAACTCTTGCTATTGCCATAGTTGTATTAAAAGCAGGAGAAGTATTGTTGGGTGCTTCTGCTGGAGCATTAATTGGCTTGGTAGGCGGTACGGGTATCACTTTAGGTTTATTGCTTAAAGATATTGTCTACGACTGGTTTTGCACTTTAATTATTTTCTCAGATAGCATCTATCGTATTGATGATGTCTTAAAAGTTCAAGGAATAGATAAACTAGTTCAAGTCAGAAATATTGGCATTAGAAGTACAACCTTGTGTAACCTCAGCCAGAACACTTTAATTAGACTTCCTAATTCTAAAATGATAGGGGGAATAATTGAAAATTGGTCGCAAAATCCTGATGCAGAAGATTTATTAGGGATTGATATTACTCTCCAAATAGATGATATCTCTGCAGTACAAACCGATCGCATTTGTAAAACCATCAGCACTTTTCCCCAAGAAATTGACGATTTAAGCGATCGCTTTATGGTTTGGTTTAGTAGTATAAATCAAAATGCTAGAGTAAATAAAATACAGGCTTTTGCCCAGACGAATAATTTAAAAACCCATCGTACAATTTGGCATAAAATTAATTTAAGGATTCTAAAAGTGATGGAACAAGAAGAAATCGAGCTATTTTCTTCTACTCCTATTGCAATTTTGCCAACGGTGGAAGCAATCAAAACTCCAGCGGATATCAGCAGTAATTGATATTATCTAACGTCAGTTCGGATCAACAGGATTGATTGGTTAGGATAGCCATTAGCTATTAGCTTTTTAGCTAATCGTTGAGTTTCTTAATCAATTCTTATCTAGCATTTACTACCCTAGATAGATGAAGCATCAACATCTATGGGAGATATTATTTGTTCATCTAAGATTTTATAAAATATTTATTTAGCTCTATCTGTAAACCCAACTCCAATTACCAAACCAACTAATGACTAGCACCAAATCGATTAAAAGCAAACTCGATCTTGACGATCCTCAATATTATTTCAACAGAGAATTGAGTTGGCTAGAGTTTAATCGAAGAGTATTGTCAGAAGCACTAGACAAAAGAACGCCATTACTAGAACGTTTAAAGTTCATGGGTATCTTTAGCTCCAATTTAGATGAGTTTTTTATGGTGCGAGTAGCTGCACTAAAAAAACAGGTTGCAGCAGGAGTAACTAAATTATCAGCAGACGGAAGAACTGCCAAACAGCAGCTAAATGCGATCGCTGAAATTTTGCCTTCTATGGTCAAAGAACAGCACCAGCATTTTGAAAAAGTACTAAAAAAAGAGCTAACTAAATCAGGTGTACATATTCTAAATTATGTAGACTTGAACCAAGAACAAAGATCTTTTCTCAATCAATTCTTTGAAGATTATATTTTTCCCGTTTTAACTCCTCTGGCAGTCGATCCTTCCCATCCTTTTCCCTATATATCTAACCTTAGTTTAAATTTGGCAGTTGTTTTAAAAGCTCCTCATATTGAAAATGAACTGTTCGCCAGGGTCAAAATACCTCCAGTCTTATCTCGATTTGTAGCCTTACCAGAAGAACTAAGGCAGACTCATCACAAAAAGTCAGGAGTTTGGACGGGAGTACCCATAGAACAAATTGTTACCCATAATCTCGAATATTTATTTCCTGGAATGAGTATCCTCGAATCTTATGCCTTTCGAGTTACCCGTAATGCAGACTTGTCAGTAGAAGAAGATGAAGCAGACGATCTACTGTTGGCGATCGAAAAAGAGCTGCAAAAACGCCGTATTGGAGGATCTTCAGTAAGGCTGGAAATTGAAGCTTCCGTTCCTCCCGAAATTCGCTCGACTATCATTCGGGAACTAGCCTTGGAAGAAAATGATGTTTATGACATTGACGGGCTGTTGAGCTTGGGCGATTTGATGTCATTTATGGCACTGCCTCTACCAGAGCTTAAAGATAAACCCTGGACCGCTGTATTACCACCTCGACTCAGTTGGCTACAAGAAAAAGAAGGAGGAGAGAGAGTCGAGGGAGAAAGCTTTTTTAACGTGATTCGTCATGGAGACTTACTAGTTCATCATCCCTATCATTCTTTCACCAGTACCGTACTGCGTTTTATCACCGAAGCCGCTTACGATCCTCATGTATTGGCGATCAAAATGACTTTGTATCGCACCTCTGGAGATTCTCCCATTATCAAAGCTTTAATTGCAGCAGCGCAAAATGGCAAGCAAGTAGTGGTCTTAGTCGAACTCAAAGCTCGTTTTGATGAAGAAAACAACATTCTTTGGGCGAAAAAACTAGAAAAATCTGGAGTGCATGTGGTTTATGGGGTCACAGGCTTAAAAACCCATACAAAAATTACTTTGGTAGTGCGCCAAGAAAAAGAGCATATTCGTCGCTATGTACATATTGGTACGGGTAACTACAATCCCAAAACAGCCAAAATATATACTGATTTAGGTCTTTTGAGCTGTCGCGAGGAATTGGGAGCAGATTTAACCGACTTGTTTAATTTCCTAACTGGTTATTCTCAACAAAAGTCTTATCGCAAATTATTGGTTGCTCCTGTTAGTTTACGCGATCGCATGATCGAAATGATTAATAGAGAAACAGAAAATTGCCGTCAGGGTAAAACTGGCAGAATTGTGGCTAAGATGAACTCTTTGGTAGACCAACAGGTGATCCAAACTCTATATCAAGCTTCCCAGGCTGGAGTAGAAATAGACCTCATTGTTAGAGGTATATGCTGTTTGCGACCCAATATTCCTGACTTTAGCGATAAAATTCGTGTAATTAGCATTATTGGACGTTTTCTGGAGCATTCACGCATTTTCTACTTCCACAATAATGGAGAAGATGAGATTTATATCGGGAGTGCAGATTGGATGACTCGCAATCTTAGTCGCCGTGTAGAAGCCGTGACTCCCATTGAATCTCCTGAGATGTTCCGCGATTTACAAGAAATTTTGGGAGTGATGCTAGCTGACAACCGCAAAGCCTGGGAATTACAGTCTGATGGAGCATTTATTCAAAGGAAACCGCAAAAAGATGAAGAGGTTAGAAATACTCACGATACCTTTATGGAAATGGCTCTTCAATCAGCAGGAATTAGCTCTCAGTAATTCTAAGTTACTAAAGGAGAAATAGTTAGAACAAAGAATAAAAAATAGGGCAAGTCGACCTTTTTCTAAAGAAGCCAACTTCCCTAACTAACTCAACTAACTTAACTATAAGGTTTTAGCCGAAAGTAAAACTAGGCTAATTACGGCGATCGCAAGTACAATAAATCCAACCATAATTGCATTAAACTTATCTTTCTCCCTCAACACCCCATATTCATCCTTAGATTTGAGCGCGTGCCATACATGACCACCAAGAAAAGTACCGCAAAGAGTAAATTGGACTCCACTAAATTGTCCTAAATTTGCGCCATATAATTCAGGGGGAAAGGCAACATCATTAAAAGCAACAAAATAGCCAGATGTAAACGCCATTAACGCCACTCCAGCTAAACTATAAGAAAGTATGGCGTGTCCGTTGTAGGTTAAAGAATTTCTTGCCCATCCAAAAGGTTCTTTAACAATATGCCAAGCACCGCCAGCAATACACGCTATTCCTACCCAAATATGTCCGCCAATAATATCTTCTAAATTATCTACCGCAGCCATACCCAATGGATTCCAAACTCCATGGCTTAAGCCAAAAAGATAGCCAAAGATAGTCACAGGGTTGAGAGTAGGCTCAGTAACTAAGCGGACGTTACCAATAACAGAGTCGTATATTCCTCCCCAAACCATGGCTTTGCCAACAAATAATAGTGCTGCCGCACCTAAAAAAATTAGGTGATGACCCAAAATAAAGCCTAATTGCTTGGGATCGTTCCAATCATAATGAAACTTAGAAGCTCTTCCAGAAGCTTCTTTGAGATTGGCTGCACCACGGAAAACATGATATAGGCCCCCCGCACCCAGTACAGCAGAAGCAATTAAATGCAGTATGCCAATGACGAAATAAGGATAAAGGCTGATAATATTACCTTCTGCACCCACACCCCAACCCAAGCGAGCGAGATTTGGTATCAATAATAGTCCCTGATCGTTTATGGGAATGTCTGGTACAAAACGATCTACTTCCAATAAAGTAATCGATCCCGCCCAAAACATAATCAATCCTGCATGGGCAATGTGCGCTCCTAATAGTTGACCTGATAAGTCGATTAGACGAGCATTGCCCGATAGCCAACTATAATCTTGCCTAGAAATATCTGTTGTTGCTGTCATCAGTTTTAAGTTTGTATCTAAATGAAAAGAAAAGCTCAATGCAAAGTAAAATTTGCACTAAGCTATAAATGAGAACACGAAAAAAACAATCCAACTGGATTTATCCCTAATCTCCAGCTCCTTCTGTAGCTGTTTTGGTTGTAGCCTGTGGTTTGCCGACCATAGGTTCACCTGATTGGGGAGTTCCTGCATTGTCTAAAGCTGTGGTAACTCGCTTGAAATCAAAGCCAATGGCGCGCAAAGCATGCCAAAGATGACCTTGAAGGAAGAAAAACGCCAGGAAGAAGTGAGCGTTAGCCAACCAACAACGGGCAGTGTGAACACCTGGGGCTAATGCTACTGTATCTTTGAAATAGGGAACAACTCCTAATTTGACTTCTAAATGTGCTCCATAAATTTCTGGAGGATAAGCTAAAGTGTTTACTGCACAATAATAAGCAGCTACAAAACCAGCCAGAGCTATACCACCCAGGGAATAAGATAGGATTGCTTCTCCTGAAAATATTAGCTGTTTTTTTGCCCACCCCAAGGGAGGAGTAATAATGTGCCAAATACCACCACCGACTAATAAGAAGCCTACAAAAACATGACCCCCCACCAAGTCTTCGAGATTATCTACGCTAGCAAAATGAGTTTGATAACCAAAGATAGTTGCAGGGTTTAACGTAGGGTCGGTAACGATTCGCACATCTTGAATATTGACATCATATAGTCCACCAAAAAACATTGCTTTAGCCACTAACGCTAAGGCACCTATACCTAAAAACAATAGATGATGACCTAAAATAATACCTAACTGTTTAGTGTCGCTCCATTCAAAATGAAAGTCGCTGGCTTTTCCTCTCGCTTCTTTCAAATCGCTTGGTGCTTTGAAAGTATGAAATAACGCACCTGCACCCAACACAGCAGAGGAAATCAGATGTACTGCTCCCACTACAAACATGGGATAAGTATCTACAACCTGTCCTCCCTCACCCACGCCTAAGCCTAAAGTTGCTAGGTGGGGGATAAGAATCAATCCTTGTTCTCCCATCGGAAGAGTGGGATCGAATTTAGACAATTCAAAAAATGTAAATGCTCCAGCCCAAAAGACTATTAGTGCTGCTTGAGCTACATGAGCAGCAATAAATAAGCCAGATAAATTGGCAAAACGAGCATTTCCTGCCCACCAATCATATTTAACTTGCGGTTTATCGTATGTCTGCAAAACGAAACCTCTTAACTAAAAATTTTGTAAAGCTTGTTACTAACTATTCTCAATAGGTTAGCAATACCCCTATTTTGCATTATTGAAAACAATTTGCAAGTTTATGTTTAAAGAACTTAATAAAATACGATTGTTCTATAGAGGATAAAGAGATATTCTATTTTTGATCGATCTCTTCACAAATCAATTTAGCCTAGATAATATCTCTAAAAGACTATATTTTTTAGCTATTTCAGAATTAAAAAACTAATTTGCAAAACCACTTATTTTAAATTTCAAAAGAAAAAACTTGTCAATAATCTCTATTTACCTGTAAGGTTATTGATGAACTTATTGATAAAGATAAGCAATAGTTGAATAAGGAGGTTTCAGTTATGACCGCCGTAATAGAAAATTCCCCAAGGATTAATAATGTTTCATCTATTCCTTGGTGGGCGGGTAACGCTCGTCTAAAAGATATTTCTGGCAAACTGCTAGGGGCTCATGTTGCCCAAGCTGCGTTGATTGTTTTTTGGGCAGGAGCGATGACTTTGTTTGAGTTGTCGAACTATCGTCCCGAATTACCAATGTACGAACAGGGTCTGATCTTATTACCCCATTTAGCGACTCTGGGTCTTGGTGTAAGCGAAGGCGGGCAAGTCATTAATACCTATCCCTATTTTGTAATTGGAGTAATGCATCTAATCTCTTCGGCAGTATTGGGTGCGGGTGGTATTTATCACTCTCTTATTGGCCCTGAAGTACTAGAGCAAAATGATACATTCGCTGGCTTTTTTGGCTACGACTGGAAAGACACAAATAAGATGACCACCATTATTGGTATTCATTTAGTTTTGCTAGGTATTGGTGCATTTCTACTAGTTTTCAAAGCTATGTTTTGGGGTGGTTTATTCGATCCTTGGGCTGGAGAGATGGGACAGGTGAGGGTGGTAACTGACCCAACAGTCAATCCTGCTAGGATTTTTGGCTACCTGTTTGGAGCTTTTGGTAAATCAGGCATGGCGGCAGTTGATAATCTAGAAGATATAGTTGGCGGTCATTTATGGATTGGTTCGATTTGCATCTTGGGTGGTTTCTGGCATATTGGGACGAAGCCCTTTAATTGGGCGCAGAAAGCTTTAGTTTATTCAGGAGAAGCTTACCTTTCTTACAGTTTGGGTGCAATCTCTTACATGGGATTTTTAGCTGCATACTTTTGTACCGTTAATGACACAGCATATCCTGAAGTCTTTTATGGGCCTGTTGGTTTAATTGAAGCCGATACGGGGATCGTTACCGCTAGGGGTTGGTTAGCTACTTTCCATTTAGCGTTAGCAATCTTATTTCTTTTGGGTCATATATGGCATGCCTCGCGCGCTAGGAATAAAGAAGCTGGGTTTGATTTCAATGCAGAGAATCCTTCTCTGGTTGTTTCACAAGATCCTTTTGTAGGTAATTTAGAAACTCCCCTCAACTCTTCTGAATTTAGTAGGTGGCTACTCGGCAACATACCTTTTTATCGTCCAAATCTTTCTCCTCTTTTGCGCGGTATAGAGATTGGGATGGCGCA
>CAKZYI010000318.1 GCA_937884735.1 uncultured Pleurocapsa sp. | reverse complement strand
TGCTAGATCGGAGTCATTAGTAGAAATTAAAGCATCTCCTTCTATGTCGATAATACTCAAATCGCTAAAGCCAAGACTCAAACCAGCAATACCGATAACATCTTCACTCCCTATGAAGTCAGTAATGATATTAGCCGATTCGGGAAGTTCGGCAGAAGCAATCCAGAATTGGTCAGCACCCGCACCACCAGTAATGGTATTTTCTCCGCCATTGGTAGTAAAGATAGCGTCGTCACCAGCACCGCCAAAAATACGGTCAGATGCACCTAAAATTAGAGTATCATTACCGCTACCTGCATAAATGCGGTTATTTCCTTCTCCTGTAGAAGCATCTAGCAGATCGTTCATGTCACCAGCAAAGATTAATTGGCTATTACCCTCAACTTCAATGGTGTCGCCGTCAATTGAACCAAATACAGGTTCAAAAGTGGGTTCTTCTGGAGGGTTAGTAGTGCCATCTTCTAAAGTAGCAGTTAACTCGTAAGAACCAAAGAAAACGCCCACTTCTGGGAAAGTCCAACCGCTACCGCTTCTTGCTTCATTGGGGTCGTAATTATCGTTTCCTAGCTGACTTACGCCCACGTAGTAAGTGCCTGCTGAATCGGCGGTGTACTCAAGATAGGGATCGCGGGAAAACTCTTCATCGGGAGCAGCACCGTCATTGTTAGCAGCAAGCTCGTTACCTGTGCCGTCAAACAAACGCAGTTCGGTATCGGGCTGTTGCAGTATTTCCTCTAGCGCAGGATACACGGCAAAAGAAGGTGTAGCAACCGTCGGTTCGTCGGTGTCGATATCTAAAGAGATTATTTGTCCTGCTTCTAAAGTAACCGAATAAAAATCCACATCTTCGGCAAAACCGAGAAATCTTCCAGGAGCATCAGAACTAAATCCTGACATTGCTCCGTTAATAGAAACCGTTGAATTATCAGCACTTAAACCCAGAGCATTTGCTTCGGATAAGATATCATTTCCTTCAATCTCTTCCGAAACACTGGCTTGGTCTGGGGTATCCGCTAATGTAAAACTAACCTCAGTTGCCTGCTGGTTAGTCTCATAGGTGTCACTTGGTTCGACTGTAAATGTGGCGGTTTCGCTACCTTCTACGGTTTCATCTGAGGTGACGGGTAAATTAATATTTGCTTGACGTTCGGTAATAGTGACATCAAAGCCATCTTCTCGTACAGCAGCAATCGTACCGCCCTCTACTTCAATGCTATCCGTATCAAAATCATCGAGAGAGTCTGTACTAACGCTAACGGTGATGCCTGATTCTGGAGGTGGTGCGCTGAGGCTCAAGTTAAGAACGCCTAAAGTACTTTCTGACTCAATTAATGTTGTGCTGTCTTCATCGTCTACAGTAGCAGCAGTGGGACTGACTAAAATCTGAGACTCTGGATTATCGGCTATGGTGAGGTCTATTTCACTGGCGTTAGAATCGATAGTATATCCTGACTGTGGTTGTAGGGCAAAGTTAAAAGCAACCAAACCTTCTTGCACGGCAAATGGATCGTCAACAATAGTTAACTCATCAAAAACTGAAACTGTAATAGTTGCAGTCTGTTCGGTAATGTTGAAGAAAAAGCCAGAAGTATCACTGTTGGGAATTGGAAAATCACCCCCCTCAATTTCAGCCTCCAGGACTAAAAACTGACCGAGGACACTACCAATAGATGCTTCATCTTCACTATTTAAGAATACGGTTACGCCTGATTCTGGTGGTGGTTCTGAAAGGCTAAAAGTAAAAGTAGTTTCTGTTCCTTCTGACTCTATGAGAGTTGACTCGCTAATAGTTATGCCGACTTCGGGAAGAGTATCACCAACACCAGTAGACGGTGGCACATCTTCTACAGAGTCATAGTATGATACCTCTGTTTCAGCATCGGTAGCAACTTCATAACCTTCTCCTGGTTGTAGAAAGAAGTTAACATCCTCTGCCCCATCGGTTTCTAAAGCTTCAAATTGGTCGAACAGAAAGTTAAAACTAAGGTCTTCTCCTAAATCGGATGCACGATTAGTTCTTTCCAGATTGACGGTCATGGTAGGTTCTTCGATAAGTAATCGAATTCCTGTTGGAATACCGTCTTCATCATAAAATGCACCTAGAGACTGTCCTCCGATAGTGCTGGGAAGACTATTTTGCCCTAGTACCGAAACATAGTCAAATAGATTAGCGTTACTGTTGAGAACAAACTCGATCCCCCCTTCTGGAATTTCTCCTTCAGTCTGAATTGTAAAGGTTACGCCAGAAATTCCGCCATCTTTGACAAACTCTACCACTGAATTAGTAAAGTTGCCCTCGCTATCAACAGTAGTAGGATTAGCACTATAAGAAAGAGTAGGCGGATTTGTAACATTGGGATTACTAACAGGGGTCGTAGGCGTACCAGTGTTGCGAGCATTTTCCTCTGTTAGTAGATCGATCTCAATTTCATAGTTGCCATAAACTACCCTGTTGTCATCTCCCAAGCCAGGGGTTTCGATATCATAGGTAAAATCTTCTCCCAGAAATGTGGGATAACCACTAATGTCACCAGAAACACCGATATAGTAAACTCCATCTTCTGGTGCTGTAAATTCTAGGTAAGCATCGGTTTCATCTTCATTAACCGTTCCATCTTCATTGAAAGTACCAATACTACCGAATAACTTATCGGGAGCAGCAAAAGCACGATTAGGAGCGAAACTAACTAGATTCCCATCAGAGTCAAAAGCAGATACAACTGAGAGTAATCCATTTCCAATTACGTCTCGATTGCCTTGAACTTCAAAAGTTTCAACCGCAACCGTATCTCCTGCACTCAAATCCACCTGATACAAATCGACATCTTCGTTGTAGTCGATGTATGTGTATGTACCGTCCTCATTGAGGTAACGGTTGCCGATGTCAAAGTAAAGGGAATCAGCACCAGAAAAAGAAGGATTATCAGGAGTTATTCCCGTGTCTGTTGCGACGGAAACAATATCATTAGGTTCGGTAACAACGTCTCCAGGGATATCATCTCGCGTATCTACTAATTCAAAACTACCGCTACTATAGTTAGAGATAATTTCGTCTACCTCTCCTGCAGACAAGCTAAAGGTTGCTGTTTCTCCTGCTAGGAAAGAGGTTCCCCCAACTTCAAAACCAACC
>CAKZYI010000317.1 GCA_937884735.1 uncultured Pleurocapsa sp. | reverse complement strand
CACACACGTAAGGGGTAGATGGTGCAAAATGGGCTTAATAATAAAATTGAAGCCTAAGCTAGCAAATATAATCGGAGAATGACAATTCTGATTGAGAGCCGCGATTAATGCTGAATTTGCCCGATTTTGGGCTAATTTTTGAGCCTTTTGCTGCCACAAAAAAATTGTCCAGGGTAACAAAATAGTCGGAGTGACAACCAAAAACCAGTCTCTAATTTTATCTCCTCTAAATGGTTTGGGTAGCCAACGCCAAGGTCTAATAATTTTTAGCATAGCTAATAAAATAAATCCTACCAAGCCAGGACGCAAACTATTTAAATATTCCGCTGTAGAGTTTCTTAATAATAGTGTTTCATCAAAATCCACAATTATTGATGTGTTGGTGTCAGCTTGAAGGATTAAATCTATTGCCTGAGACTCTTCTAAATTTAAGTGATCGCTTTGCATAATAACAAACATATAACTTGGATAGATTGTTTAAATTAAAGTTTAATCCCTTTCTCATTCAAAACTCACTCTTCTCTGTTTTGATGATATTGATGATAATTTTAATAAAGATTATGCAAAAAACTGCTTTAGTTGTGGGAATTTTAGGCATTATGGCAACCGTAAGCTGTGCTGATTTAGTCAATTCTTCTCAGACACCAACTCAGCAAAAATCAGCACTAATGACAAAAACAGAAGTTACAGCCAATCAATCTTTTAATTATCAAGATTATGCCGAAGTGTTGCAAACTTACGTAGATGACCAAGGATTAGTCGATTATGCTGGTTTACAAGCCAATAGAGAACAACTAGATCGTTTTAATCAATCTTTAGGTGCTGTATCTCCCAAAACCTATGCTGCTTGGAATGAAGCCGAGCAAATTGCTTTTTTGAGTAATGCTTATAATGCTTTTACTCTTCAATCTATTATCGATCAAGATCCGATTAAGGAAAGTATTCGAGATATTCGTGGAGTATGGAACAGACGCAAGTTTAATTTAGCGGGAGAAGAAAAAACCCTGGATAATATAGAACATGATACTTTACGCAAAAACTTTAATGAACCCAGAATTCATGTGGCGTTAGTTTGTGCCGCCATAAGTTGTCCTCCTTTGCGCAATGAACCATATCTACCCGAAAAATTGGATGCTCAACTAGACGATCAAACAGTCAAATTTGCTAATAGCATTCATGGTTTTAATTTAGATCGTCAAGATAATCGAGTTTACTTATCTTCTATATTCAAATGGTATGGGAAGGATTTTATTGAGACTTATGGTGTAGAAGATGAATTCAATGGTAATAAACAGCAAAGAGCTGTATTGAACTATTTCAGCACTAAATTGAACTCTCAAGATTTGGTATTTCTGCAACAAAATGACTACAAAGTCAAATATTTAGACTATGATTGGTCATTAAATAAGCAATAGGCTTAGAGGATAATATTAGTCAATACATTTTTTTAGAACTAATAATTGATTCAGGTGACAAGCTTACTTTTGTTTGGCATACAAACATATTTTATAATACCAAGTGATGTTTTATAAGATAGTAAAAGTTATTATTTGAGTTCTATTTTTTAATTGACTATGGTTTCTCCTGTAGCTGTTTTTTGCTTTCAATAAAGTTTTTAATTTTATATTTAAAGACCTAGCATTATGTGATTATAAATTGAGTACAGGGAATTACAAATCCAAGGCTGTGACCGTATAAATACTTACAGTCGTTTCGCCATGGCTAGTTTAGTTTTTTTTAATAGATTCCGTAAGTATCATTTTTTAGAGACAAGTTTTATTTGAGCCGATCTCCTAACACTTTGCAAGATAAATGACTTTTTTAGTTATCAAGTGATATTTTTGATTTTGACAATTTTTTAAAAGCTGATGTTAAATAACAATCAGCACTTAATTGTAAAAATATTGGAAAGGTTTTATCACAATATGGAACAGATAAAAATGTATGTTAACGAGAAATTTACATATGTTTTGTTAAGCTGGCTCTACTTGGATAGGTATAATCACTCCTACATAAATAATGCAAACTATCAAGCCAGCATCAGAGTCTAGCAGAGGAATTTATGCTAAGCGAAAATCGACCCCAAAGTTTTCCTTACATCTTGCTACTTTGGTAATTTTGTCCGTATTAGGTTTTTTATCCGCGATCGCAATTTCTTGGCTTTTAGGGAATAGTCACGTTACAGAGCTATTTATTCAGCTACACCTAGTTCAAGCCAATCCCCCTAGCTGGCTAATGCCACCCCAAGTCAGCAACCAGTACTATTTGCTAACACCAACCATTATATTATTTGCTATGGGGCAAATTATAATCAGATTGTCACCTCAGCCAAAATCTTGGTCGCGCCGTTTG
>CAKZYI010000316.1 GCA_937884735.1 uncultured Pleurocapsa sp. | reverse complement strand
GGTATTGGCAGGAGGCATAATTACTGTGTAGCCTTGTTGTTCAAAGTACAACGCTAAGACTCTTTCAAAGTCATAAGGATCTTGTATTTGAGTGTTCATAATATTTTTAAAAATCAGTATTTTAACGTCTACACATAGTATGTTTTTCTGAATAACTTGAAAATAAAGATAAATAATCAATAATTAGTGATTAATCATGAATTTCCAAAACGATAGCCTTTACCATATACGGTATGAATTAGCTGAGTTTCGCCTTTAATTTCAACCTTTCGACGCAGCAAGCGAACTAAAGCAGCCAATACATTACTGCTAGGCTGTTCTTCTGCTTGCCACAAATAGCTATATATTTCTTCATGGGTTAAAAGGCGATCGCGATGTTCCATAAAATACTGCAATAGCTTGATCTCTTTTTCCGAAAGGTCGATCGCTTTGCCACTACGGTAAGCTACTTGATTTTCCAAATCCAACTCCAAATCGGCAACTTTTAAACGATTGCCCGTGGTGGTTTCTGGAGTTCCACGACGTAATAAAGCCCTAACTCTAGCTAGCAATTCTCGCAGTTCAAAAGGCTTTACCAAATAGTCATCTGCCCCTGCATCCAATCCATCAACGCGATCGTCTATAGTATCTTTTGCGGTTAAAAATAAGACTGGCGTACTTAAAGAAAGCGATCGCACTTGGCGACAGATTTCTAGTCCTGATTTGTGGGGCAACATCCAATCTAAAATGAGCAGATCGTACTGATTACTGACTGCCATCTCCATTCCAACCGCACCATTGTCAGCAATGTCTACCTGATACCCTTCCTGCAATAAAATTCGGCTTAAAGGATCGCTTAACTCGGTTTCGTCATCGACTAAAAGTATTCTCATAAATGTTCGATATTGACTACCTTAGTTTTAATAAACTAGTTTATAGCTATTATGGGTCGCGGTATCTCTTCGTCCAGCTAGATTTGAATATTTAATGTTTAATAAAAATAGAGGACAAGAACAAAAGACAACATATTGGTTTGATTATGCAATATCGGCGATTTGGTCGTACAGAATTACAGATGCCCGTTTTTTCCTGTGGAGGGATGCGATATCAGTATAAATGGCAAGATTTGCCCCAGTCTGAAATACCCGACGCGAATCAACGTAATTTAGAAGCTACAATACATCGTGCGTTCGATTTGGGAATTAATCACATTGAGACAGCCAGGGGCTATGGTAGTTCTGAAATGCAGTTAGGACGGGTATTGCCCCAGTTACCTAGGGAGAAACTAATCTTTCAAACTAAAGTATCTCCCAAAAGCGATCCTTTAGAGTTTCGCCGTCAGTTCAAACAGTCTCTTAGTTTTTCACAGCTAGATTATGTCGATCTTTTAGGAATACACGGTATTAACAACGAAGAAACTCTACACAATAGTGTTCGCCCAGGGGGATGTTTAGAAGAGGCTAGAAAGCTTCAAGCCGAAGGAAAAGTAGGGCATATTGGCTTCTCAACCCATGGTTCAACAGAAATAATCACTAAAGCCATTGAGACAGGAGAATTTGACTATGTAAATCTCCACTGGTATTACATCAATCAATGGAATTGGTCGGCAATCGAAGCAGCCAAACGCCATGACATGGGGGTATTCATTATTTCCCCTTCTGACAAAGGAGGACATCTTTATAACCCACCTCAGAAGCTAGTTGAGTTGTGTAAACCACTCTCTCCAATGGTTTTTAATGACTTATTTTGTTTATCTCATCCTGAAGTTCATACCTTAAGTTTGGGGGCTGCTAAACCATCAGATTTTGACGAGCATTTGAAAACCTTGCCCCTGTTGTCAAAAGCCGATGAAATATTACCGCCTATTTTAGAACGTTTAGAACAAGAAGCGATCACAGTTTTGGGCAAAGATTGGGTAGAAAACTGGCGTGTTGGTCTACCTCGATACGAAGAAATCCCTGGTAATGTCAATGTTGAAGTTATTTTGTGGTTGCGTAATCTAGCTTTGGCTTACGACATGATTGAATATGGTCAAGCCAGATATAATTTATTAACCAACGGCGGTCATTGGTTTCCTGGGGCAAAAGCAAATAATATTGCCAAAATAAATTTGAATTCTTGTCTATCTAAAAGTCCTTATAAGGAAAAAATACCAACATTTTTAGAAGAAACAGATCGCATTCTTGGTGGTGCGCCTGTTAAGCGTCTTTCTCAAAGTTGAGTATAGCTATTCGCTATTTTCTTTTGCTTTATTCCAATTAACTAAAAATAAAATTAAACATGAAATTGCAGCTAAAGCAAACAAAAGTTGAAATAAAAATGAATATATTAGTATAAGCAGAGCAACTACTAAGATAAATATAAATAGATGAAGCATAAGAGGATTTCTAAGCTCTGCTAAGTTGATTTTGCTATTGCTATGTTCACCTGTATAAAATGCCATGTAGTAGTCATTAATTATAATCGATTGGGATTTACGATTGATTAGAAAATAGTCAGCAAAATCAATAGTAAAGTCCGTGAAATATAAACCTTTTGTTTCTGTACTATCTTTTGGAGATAAAATTATCTTTTCTTTGTAAAAAGACTCTTTTTCTATACTATATGCAGGCTGACTTATAAATAAAAGAAGGCAGAAAACTACTATTAATGTATTTGTCTTTAAGATAATTGATTGGATAGACATGTCTAATTTATTAACGATAGTTTAATTTAAAAAATTTGGTCTAACTTCTCCATTACTTGTTAGTATCTCTTCCAAATCTTGCCAATTTTCCTTTTCAATTAAATCAATAATTCCATCTAAATTATCTCGATAACTATAGAGCGATCGCAATAGTTCTGAACGATTATATTTTGCCATCATTACCCCCAATTCGGCATTTCCCCCACCCACACGGCTAGTATCCCGAAAACCTGAACTAGCAAGTATTTGAGCTAGCTGTAATGTATCTGGTTGTTTTTGCAAACAGGCTTTGATTAAACTCGCACTCACCATCACAGGCAAATGAGAAATATAGCTTACGGCGCGACTGCCTTAATATTAGCAATCTGCATTAAAATTATGACTATGTAAACTGACTATAGTCACAACTTATATAAATGAAAAAAGTTCAAATATCGGCTTTTAAAGCTAAATGTCTTAGTTTAATAGACGAAGTAAGTCGTACAAAAGAAGGATTGACAGTAACTCGCCACGGAAAACCATTAGTAGTAATTAATCCTGTAGAAGATTGTAAACCCAGGAAAGGATTTGGAATTGCGAAAGGCAAAATTAAAATTAAAAAAGACATAATCGTACCAGCCTCATATTTATCTGTTTGGGAGGTATTGGATTGAAATTACTCCTCGATACTCACATATGGCTATGGTATCTACAAGGAAACGATCGCTTATCGGATAATTTGCAGCAGATAATGGCATCAGCAGAAACAGAGTTATGGCTTTCTCCTATTAGCATTTGGGAAACTTTAATATTAGCTGAAAAAGGAAGAATTGAGCTAAATTGCGATCCTACAGTCTGGATAAAACGATACTTGCGTAGCTTAAACTTTAAAGAAGCGCGTTTGACTTACGAAATTGCCATGCGATCGCGACAAATTGAATTATCTCATCAAGATCCTGCGGATAGGTTTATTGCTGCTACGGCGATAGAATTAGGATTAACTTTAGCAACTGTCGATAGTCGTTTATTAGGGCTAAGTTGGTTATCAACTATTAGTTAGAAAAAATAATTTTCTAATTTACTTAATTTAAAAAATTTGGTCTAACTTCTCCATTATTTGTTAGAATCTCTTCCAAATATTGCCAATTTTCCTTTTCAATTAAATCAATAATTCCATCTAAATTATCTCGATAACTATAGAGCGATCGCAATAGTTCTGAACGATTATATTTTGCCATCATTACCCCCAATTCGGCATTTCCCCCACCCACACGGCTAGTATCCCGAAAACCTGAACTAGCAAGTATTTGAGCTAGCTGTAATGTATCTGGTTGTTTTTGCAAACAGGCTTTGATTAAACTCGCACTCACCATCACAGGCAAATGAGAAATATAGCTTACGGCGCGATCGTGTATTTTGGCATCGCAGACATGGGGCACGGCTATTAAATCTAAGGCGATCGCCTTTAGTTTTTCGACATTTTCTGGCTTACTTTCTTTTGTTGGGGTAAAAACATAGGCTGCACCAGTAAATAAATTAGGTATCGCTGCATTAATACCGCTTTCGGCTGTTCCTGCCATCGGATGCCCGCCAATAAAGTTTTGCCACAGCTTGCTACAGCTTTCTACGATGTGATATTTAACCGAACCAACATCCGTAATAATAGTCTCTGGATTTATATAAGGAATTATCTGTTTGATAGTTTTTGCGATCGCGGCGATGGGAGTACAAACAAGAATTATCTCTGCATTAGATAAAGCTTCTAGTTTCGTACTAGACTCATCTGCAATACCTTTTTCAAGAGCTATCTTACAAGTTTCTTCTTGACGCGATATACCAATAATATGGTGTCCTTGCGATCGCAAATCTAAGCCTAAAGAACCGCCAATTAAACCTAAGCCAACAATACCAATTTTCACAATTTATTCTTTTGATTTATGAAAGTTACATAACACGCTTTATGTGAATTAAAAAGCTTGATAAATTATTGCTTGCAACTTTTGTTTGTTTATCAATTCAGTTAATAAAACTAATAGCTAATAGTTTAAAACCAATCGACAAACAGCACTGTATTTTAAGTTTTTAAGAATGTTCAACTAGAAAAGGTTACTGCTAATTTATCTGCAATACCTTTACTCCATTTCTCATCTTTCTTTGTGTAGCTACGGGGGGCATTAGCACCCAGAATCAAGACTCCTTTCTCTCCGATAGGCTGACAGATAACTCCTTGAGTATTTTCTGGCAAATAGTCAAACTCAACTTTACCTGGATACAAACTTAGGTTTACTAAATATACAGGCTTACCTTTAGACAATACTCGTTGGACAATTGCCCC
>CAKZYI010000315.1 GCA_937884735.1 uncultured Pleurocapsa sp. | reverse complement strand
CCTCTTTTTCAATTGCCGTAGCAGAAACACATGCTGCACCCAAACCAGCCTGAACTGCAGTTTTACTTGCCTCAATAGAATTTAACTCCATTTCTGTTTTGAGTCTTTTGGGGGCTATTTCATAGCGGGAGAGAACTTTATCTATTACCTTACGGATTGTCGATTGAGAGTCTAAGGTAATAAAGTTAAGCTTGTACAGATCTTCTTTATGAATCGTCCCTTCCTGAGCCAAAATATGACTAGGAGGCAAAATTAAGGCTAATTCATCATCAGCATAAGGAATAATATTCAATACTTCCTGTAGCTCTGTGGGAACTTCTCCACCAATAATAGCCAAATCCACTTGACCATTTGCTACCGCCCAAGATGTACGACGGGTAGAATGCACCTGCAACTGCACCGAAACATCAGAATATTTTTCGCGGAATAAACCAATCATTCGCGGAATTAAATACGTCCCCGTTGTTTGAGATGCTCCTACTATTAATGTCCCACCCTGAAGATTTTGCAGATCTTCGATCGCCCTGCACGTTTCTTGACACAAAGAAATAACTCTTTCACCATAGCTGAGTAGTAAATGTCCTGCTTCGGTTAACTGTGCTCTACGTCCACCGCGATCGAATAAAGGCACATTTAACTGCTTCTCCAAATTCTGCACCTGAAGACTAACAGCAGGTTGGGAAACATAAAGACTATCCGCCGCTCGTTTAAAGCTTCCCTCCGTAGAGATCGCCTTAAGTATGCGGAGTTGATCCAGCGTGAAGGGAATATCAGACATAAAAATTAAATTTATAGTAACGGTTTTCTAAAAAAAGTTAGCTATCTAGGGCTTATTTAAACGTATTATTAATAGTGCTTAATATTTAATAATTTTCGTGTGCTTTATTTGCACAGTAACATAATTGAGGTTGAAAATTAACTTTTGATTATTGTTAATATACAAATAGATAAATAATACATATATGAATATATCTATGACTAATGTCGAGTGGCTAACTAATAGTCACTTTATTATTCTGGCAATGCTGCTCGGTTTTGCGATCGCTCATAGTGGACTGGCAGCTTTACGTCCTTGGGGAGAAACAAAGATAGGAGCAAGGCTGTATCGAGTTTTGTTTGCCTTGGTTAGTATTCCATTCGCTACGATTTTAATTATCTATTTTTTCAATCATCGTTATGATGGGCTGCAATTGTGGCAGGTACAGGGAATATCAGGAGTTAGATCGACGGTATGGATTTTATCGGCAATATCCTTTATATTTCTTTACCCAGCTACCTTTAACCTATTGGAGATTGCGGCAATTCAAAAGCCGCAAGTATACTTGTTTGAAACAGGAATCATTCGCATTACTCGCCATCCTCAAATGGTGGGTCAGGTAATCTGGTGTGTGGCTCATACCCTTTGGTTAGGAACAAGCTTCACCTTGGTAACATCTGTTGGTTTGATTGCTCATCATCTATTTGCAGTATGGCATGGAGATCGCCGCTTAAGTAAAAGATACGGTGAAGCCTTTGAAAAAGTGAAGAAACGTACCTCAATTATTCCTTTTTTAGCCGTAATTGATGGTCATCAGAGTCTTAAATGGCAAGAATTTTTGCGCCCTGCTTATTTGGGCATTGGAGCATTTGTGATGTTGTTTTGGTGGGGACATCCTTGGTTGATGAAGGTAACTTCGAGAGTTTATTGGTAAACGATAGCTATATAAATAAGTAGTTCCACTCTATTAAACGTCAAACTGATAAGGGAAATAGGGGATTAGGAGATCAGGAAATTGTTATCTTAAGTTAAATTAGGTTGACGTACTTGACTATTACTCAAAATTACTAGATGAGTACATCTTCCCAGACGCTCCCCATTAGATGTAGCATATTTTCAAGTATCTAAAATTAATTTTTAAAACGTTTATAAAATTTATGTCGTTTGTAGTCAATGAAAATAATTTTCAACGAGAGGTGTTGGAAACTTCTGATTTAGTATTAGTGCATTTTTGGACTCCTTGGTGCGGCTTGTGTAGGCTAATCGATCCAATGCTAAAAACCATCGGGGAAAGCCAAAAAGAGATTATCAAAATAGTTTCGATCAATGCTGATGATAATCTAAAATTGGCTAACGTTTATCGTCTCAAAAATGTACCCACTATTATGTTGTTCAAAAACGGTAAATTAATTGAGAAGTTGGATAATTTTAACAGCCGCGATCGCCTTAAAGTAGCTCTAAAAAAAATTATAGACCAACAGTTAGGACATCTAGGGTATTTAGAACAGCTTTGACCAAAAAGCGATCGCCAATAATTAAGTAGACCACATTTGATATAATTAGTTTCCCAAACCCTTAACATAGTGAGGAAGCAGATTATTTATACGCCTCCTTTAGCCCGTTTGATAGAACAGCTACAGCTTTTGCCAGGAGTAGGGCCTAAAACTGCTCAAAGATTAGCTTTACACTTAATAAAACGTCCCGATAAAGAGGTTCAGGCTTTAGCCCAAGCCCTAGTTGCAGCTAAACAAAAGGTTGGCTTTTGTAAAGTATGTTTTCATCTTTCTGCTGAACCAGTCTGTTCTATATGTAGCAACACAAATCGAGATCGTTCTACAGTTTGTGTAGTTGCTGATACCAGAGATGTTATTGCCTTAGAAAAAACTAGAGAATACGGAGGGCTTTATCACGTCCTGGGTGGAGTAATATCTCCTATGGATGGTATTGGTCCAGAACAGCTTAATATAGAATCTTTAGTGCGACGAGTAACCAAGGAACAGGTCAAAGAAATTATTCTGGCTATTAGTCCTAGTGTAGAAGGAGAAACAACCACACTATATATTAATGGACTCCTTCGACCTTTTACCAAGGTTACTCGGATTGCCTTCGGCTTACCCATGGGTGGAGATTTTGAATATGCCGATGAAGTTACCTTAGCCAGAGCCTTAG
>CAKZYI010000314.1 GCA_937884735.1 uncultured Pleurocapsa sp. | reverse complement strand
GTTTTAGACCAATTAACGTATCGAACTATGGTCCAGCAAATATGCAAAAGTCTCTAAGAGACATGGCATGGTTCTTGCGCTATATTAGCTATGCGATCGTAGCTGGCGACCCCAACATTTTGGTGGTCAATATCCGAGGTTTACGAGAAATTATTGAAAGAGCCTGTTCCACTGCCGCAACAATAGTTGCCCTGCAAGAGATGCGTGCGGCAACAAGAGATTATTTCCGCAAGGATCAAGCTTCTGCAGACATTATTACTCAGTACTTTGACATCGCAATTGCTGAATTTAAAGCCCCTACTCCATCAACTAAGCTACGTCAAAGCCAAGCTTCAGACAAGCAAGGTTTAGAACTTCCTCAAAGCTACTTCAATGCTGCAGAAAATCGTCCTAAATTTGTGATGAAGACAGGCTTATCTACCTTAGAAAAGCAGTCTGAAATCAAAGCCGCTTATAGACAAATTTTTGAACGAGATGTTACTCGCGCTTATGGTCAATCTATTTCTTATCTGGAATCCCAGGTGAAAAATGGTGACATTTCCATGAAAGAGTTTGTTCGTCGCATTTGTAAATCTGAGCTATATCGCAAACAGTTTTTTGAACCTTTCATCAATAGTCGCGCTCTAGAATTAGCTTTTCGTCATATTTTAGGTCGAGGTCCCTCTTCTCGCGAAGAAGTTCAAGATTACTTCTCCATAGTTTCGGAAAAAGGATTGGCAGGGCTAGTTGATGCACTGGTAGATTCAAGAGAATATGCTGATTACTTTGGAGAGGAGACAGTCCCTTACTTAAGAGGCCTGGGTCAAGAAGCTCAAGAATGCCGCAACTGGGGCATGCAGCAAAACTTGTTGAACTATAGTGCGCCATTCCGCAAAGTACCTCAGTTTGTCACAACTTTTGCTCGTTACGATCGCCCTTTACCAGACCAACACGTGTATGGTTCTGGTAACGATCCTCTAGAAATTCAGTTTGGTGCGATTTTCCCCAAAGAAACTCGTAATCCTAGTAGTAGCCCTGCACCATTTAATAAAGACACTAAACGTCTTTTGATTCATCGCGGGGCAGGTATTAATAATCAGAATAGTAATCCCGCAGCCAGAGCAGAATTCCCTGGCTCTTTGGGGGCAAAAGTATTCCGTCTAAACAATGAATTACCGGCATCGGGCAATAACAACAGCATTCAGTTTTCGGAAAACTCTACTCAAGCAGTAATTCGCGCTTGTTATCGACAAGTATTTGGTCGCGATGTCTACCAAGGTCAAGAGCTAAAACAGGCAGAAATCAAGCTAGAAAACGGAGACATTCCCGTACGTGAGTTTGTCAGAATCTTAGCTAAGTCTGATACTTTCCGTAGCTTGTACTGGACATCCCTATACGTAGTTAAAGCCGTAGAATATATTCATCGTCGCTTGCTGGGTCGTCCTACCTATGGTCGCCAAGAAATCAACAAGTACTTTGATATTTGTTCCAAGAAAGGTTTCTACGCTTTAGTAGATGCGATGATCGATAGTGACGAGTATTCCGCAGCATTTGGTGAAGATACCGTTCCCTACGAGCGTTACCTAACTCCTGCTGGTTTACAGCTACGCAAAGCGCGTCCTGGAGCAATTGAAGAGGGTATTGGAGCAAATGTTGAGAGCGTTGCAACTCCTCGCTTTGTAGAATTGGGTCAAGTCAGCACATTCCGCACAACTCCAGAAGTCAAGCAAAAAGTTGCTCAAGGGGTTAGCGCACAACGCCAACAAAGCAAGGTGTTCAAGCTTACTAGCACCATAGACAAAGTTGCGGTTAAAAACTTAATAAACGCTGCCTATCGTCAGGTATTTGAACGTGATATCAATCCTTACGTAGTCCAAACCCAGTTTGCTGTATTAGAAAGCCGTTTGGGTAATGGAGAAATCAACGTTAAAGAATTCATTGAAGGTTTGGGGTGTTCCGAGCTATATCTCAAAGAATTCTATACTCCTTATCCCAATACTAAAGCGATCGAGCTAGGCACCAAACACTTCTTGGGGCGCGCACCTATAAATCAAAGAGAAATCCAGAAATATAATAAAATCTAGGCTTCTCAAGGGTTAAAAGCATTTATTGGTGCAATGGTTAACAGTATGGAATATGTCCAAGTATTTGGAGAAGATACTGTTCCTTTCCGTCGCTTCCCCACTCTTCCGGCAGCTAACTTCCCCAACACAGAAAAGCTTTATAATCAGCTAACAAAGCAGAATGATGACATAGTTATTCCCAGCTTTGAACCTACTAAGCTGAATGTGTAGACATAGACTAGGAATCTAGAACTTGCATAATGTTCTTTTACAATAGATTTAATTTGGCTTTTTTATATGCCAAGCTAAATCTATTGGTTAATCTCTGTTTTTTGTAAATTCTGGCTCAAATGCAGATTTATACATTAAATTCTGTTAAGCCAAAGCAATCAACTGCAACAAAGTATCAGATGATTATCTGAGTTGGAATATATACTTCCAATAAAAAAGTTATTTCCTAGGGACAAACGCGATTGTTTGCCTCTGGTTATTTTAAAAACTAAAGTTAGCGTAAAGTTAATACTTGTTAGCAACTATTAACTTTATGTAAAAGTTTGTTAAGGCAGTAGCTACTTTTAAACATTAGTTTGAGCAAGCTGCGATACTAATTTGTAGTGAAAAGTTGGAAACTGGGTATCAAAACAGAGTAATCTATATACCTAGGAGAGTTTTACTAGCTACAGCTAAACATAGATTTTAAAACCTAGTTAAGCTGAATAACCCTGTTGCTCTAGGCTCATATAAACCAATCTGGTGTTAGAGCTAACCGAAGGCATGGGTTGCTGTAAATCTTGTTCGAGTAAAACTATTGATTTTTCGATAGTTCGTTTATTAATTTGATTTCATAATCATTGGGAGGAATCCATCGATGAGTATTGTCACGAAATCCTTCGTGAATGCTGACGCAGAGGCTCGCTACATGAGGCCTGGCGAATTAGACAGAATTAAATCCTTTGTCACAACTGGTGAAAGCCGTTTGCGCATTGCTCAAACTCTAACTGAGTCTCGCGAGCGTATTGTTAAGCAAGCTGGCGACCAACTGTTTCAAAAACGCCCTGATGTTGTTTCTCCTGGCGGAAACGCTTACGGTGAAGAAATGACTGCAACTTGTCTTCGCGACATGGACTACTACCTACGCCTAATTACTTACGGTGTAGTAGCTGGTGATGTAACTCCAATCGAAGAAATTGGTTTAGTTGGTGCAAAAGAGATGTACAAGTCTCTTGGTACTGATGTAGGTGCTATGGCTCAAAGCATCCGCGAAATGAAAAATGTTGCCACTTCTATGATGTCTTCTGAAGACACTACAGAAGCTGCTTCCTACTTCGACTACGTTATCGGAGCTATGCAGTAATATCTGAGGATATTTAACTGCTCATATATCAGTAACAAACTTTTTCAAAAAACACACTAACTTATCAGTGTTAAACATTTAAGACTAGGTAAGATAAGGAAACAAAACTATGCAAGACGCAATTACCTCTGTAATTAATTCGGCTGACGTTCAAGGCAGATACCTCGATGGTGCTGCTATGGATAAGCTAAAAAACTATTTTCAAACTGGTCAACTAAGAGTTCGTGCAGCAAGCGTAATTAGTGCTAACGCAGCTAGCATCGTTAAAGAAGCAGTAGCAAAATCTTTGCTCTATTCTGATGTTACTCGTCCTGGCGGTAATATGTATACTACTCGTCGTTATGCAGCTTGTATTCGTGACTTAGACTACTATCTTCGTTATTCTACTTATGCAATGCTAGCTGGAGATCCTTCCATTCTAGACGAGCGCGTACTTAATGGTTTGAAAGAAACTTATAACTCTTTAGGAGTTCCTGTTGCTTCTACTGTTCAAGCTATTCAAGCTATGAAAGAAGTAACTGCTAGCTTGGTTGGTGCTGATGCTGGTAAAGAAATGGGCGTTTACTTCGATTACATCTGCTCTGGCATAAGCTAGGTCGTGATGGTTAATGGTCGAATCTAGTTTATTGGTTCGTCAATCTTCATTGTTT
>CAKZYI010000313.1 GCA_937884735.1 uncultured Pleurocapsa sp. | reverse complement strand
TTTTTGAGGATATTTGTTTTTTAAAAAATGTTCTTTAATTAACTTTTCGTCAACTTTGTTTGCTGTTGAAATCATTTTTATACTCTACTAACATAGCTAAGTATTTTGTGATTTTTCTTAACTATTTTAGTTCCAATTTAAAGCATGAAAATGATAGCCGCCTCTGTATTTTTAAGTATTTTGAAATAAGTTGATTATATAAATTTAAAACAGCAACAGTATTTTTACAGATAAATTAATCATTAGGATTGTATTGATTTTTCAAAATCCTTAATAATCGGTTTACAAAATTGTGATCGTTTGTGAAACTTAAGCTAAATATCTATCAATAAGAGGCGAAATTAAGAATTTTTGTTACCACAGCTAAAGTAAACGAAAATAGACAGAATACTATCGAAGTCTTATTGTTTTCTTTAGCTATTTGGTAAACCAGCACATACAAAAAAAAGCGCAATTTAAGCTATATTTATTTTCCGTCTTTATTAAACACGATAATTTTGCTATCTAGTGCAAAATGGCTTCGATTACAGCATGCTTGTATAACTAGACAATAAACAGTTTGATTAACCAAATCATCCCATCAAGATAACGTTATCAATCACATGAATAATGCCATTGTCAGCCTCAATATCGGCTGCGATAACATTGGCATTTTTTACTTCAAAAGTATCATTGTCACAATTAATTGAAATAGGCGAACCTTCTACAGAGTCTATTGAATCGACTTTGCTTAAATCTGCCCTACTCAATTTACCTGCAACTACATGATAAGTGAGTATTCTGGCTAATTGGGGTGGATTTTGGACTAGAGTGTCTACCGTACCAGGAGGAAGTTTAGCAAATGCAGCGTCATTAGGAGCAAATACGGTAAATGGTCCTGTTGTTTGCAAAGTTTCTACTAAATTAGCTGCTTTGACCGCAGCGACTAGTGTGCTAAAACCATCTGTGTTTACAGCAATATCAACAATGTCTGCCATACTTTTGATTGAGAAGTTGATTAAAATACAAACTAATTGTAATACTTTTAATCAACCGAATGACTCTTCATCAATTAACATGAACTGGGTGATGAATTAATTTTTATTCATAAGATGCCAATCATCTATATGAAACTGTAATTGGGGAAAAAACAGCTTGAAATCTTGTTCTAATTCTGAATAGTTAGTTGTTAGTTCTTGAACAGCAGGGGTAAGATCGTACTGCCGATCGCTTCGTTTATTAAGCCTCCATGATATTCTTGCCAAGGTTTGCTCAATTCCTACCAAATTTATATATGAGCCAAGCCAATCTTCAGCTATCAAGCGATTAATAACTCCTTGAGGATAAACTGGTAACACTGGTAAATAATCATCCCAAGAATTATAAACAGTAGAAACAAATTCTTCTAAAGATATGTTTGAATAATACTGCCAATTATTAGCCAAAATATAGTCGTAAAAAACATCAATCAAGATACCTGAAAAACGACGATACTTTAAATCTATTCTTTGTTTACTACGTTTGACAATAGGATGTTTATCGGTAAAAATATCGATCGCCTGATGACATTTCAAGCCTTTTTGTAAATTAGAATTTAAAGCTTGTCTTTGTTTTCCCTTTATTAAATCTCCGAGCAAATTGCCCAAACGTATTTCAGGGTCGGATTCGGCTAATAGGAGGTGAGCTAACCAGTTCATATATAAGCCTCTTAAAAGTTCAAAGCAAAAATTTGATATTACAGAATATAAACCTTAAAAAATATAAATATAGCGGTTCTCACATACACGAGGTACAGTCTGATGCTCTAGTTTTGGCTAATAGCTAATGGCTAATGGCTAATTAAGATATATCTCACAAATCTAAGAATTGCTATAAAAAATAAAACTGTATTTGATGTAAATGAAGTATAGTTTTCAAATTGAATTATTATTTTAAAACCAAAAAAAAGATAAGAACTTAAAGAGGTTTATCTTTTAATTTCTTATCTTCTATATCTTAAAAAAGTGGAGCTTAAAAGCTAATATCTAAAAAAACTTCAGACCTTAGTTATAAACTTTTCCACCACCCCAAAGGATGCCTCGAATTTCAGGCTGAATTAAAATGTGTCCTGCAACCGCTTCTAGATCTTCATCAGTTAGATTACGCATCATCGGATAAAGGTCTGAACGAGTAGTGTTGGGATGAAATTCATAAATATTCATTTCTCCATCATAAGTTGTAGGATCTTTTAGGTAGTCCACAATTCCTTCGATATTGTCTCTAGCAGGATAAGCGTTAGCTAAAGCAGTCAAGCCCAAGTTCACATTGGGATTTGGCTTAGTTGCACCACCTTTATGGCAATATGAACAACTATCAACAAACACTTTTTGTCCTTGTTTGACTTGTTTTAGACTAAGAACAACTTCTTCTCCTTGGTCATTGAATTTTACGGTACGGATATTTTCGTCTAATTCCACTGCGTTAACAGTGCCGATATTAAATTGAATTGTCAAAAATAAGGCAGCTACAGCAGCAAATAATAATCGCTTCAACATTGTTCTCCTCAAAAGTTTTAATTTGATGGCAGTGCTATTAAATAATGCACGCCTTTTACATAATCTTCAGTTATTTATCTTGACAGAATACCTTCTAGGTTTAAAAAACAGTAACCAATCTTATCGCTTTGGGTGAATATAGAACTAGAAAAGAGCTAAAATAGTCCATTTCCAGTTAGTCTTCAGAATCGGTTTTTGTCGCCAGAATTTCCAGAATAATTGACTTGGCATCTTCTAATGCCAGACAAGTGCGTTCGTTTTTATAGTTTATTTTAAAGCGATCGCAAAGCTCGAATACAGTTTGTTCTTCGATTTGGTATTCTGCTGCAATATCAGCAATTGAAAGTTCTGCAAAGCCCATAAGCAAGGTCTATATGAATCTCACCAATGAAGATTGAATAATTTATAAATTGTCAGGATTTAGTAATTATGTATTATACTGAGATTTTGGCAAGTTTGGCTGAGTAAGAATACTCAGTACAACTTACGTTCCCAGGTGATATAGATATCATCCCATTTTATAGACCTAATTTTTGCAAAAATTTCTTTCTTTAGTTAGGGCGTGTGATCAATTAAAAAAAAGAGCTTTCTTTGGTCTTTCAACGACCTACTATGTCGAAAAACAACCTCCGTAGCCCTGCTATGCAGAACGCTTTTCTCCTTGTATCTCGTTAAAATACGCTTCAAAAGCATTCTTCCCCTCAATTGATCACACACCCTAGTAGTTATTAAAGACAAAATTGTTTGCCTTTAACAGCGACCAAAAATTAATACATAGCAAAATCAAGGAAGTAACAAAGCACGCAAATCGACAACTTGACCAATAACTGCGATCGCAGGTGCTTGAAATTCTGTTACTTGAACCTGCTCGACGATTGTATCCAAAGTGCCAATTAGTTGGGTCTGGTCGGGTCTTGTACCCCAACGGATCATCGCAATGGGAGTTTGGCGGCTCATGCCTCCAGCCAATAATTGAGGAATAATTTGAGGTAGGTTGTGTACTCCCAAATAAATGACAATTGTTTCAGAACCCTGAGCAATTGCCTGCCAGTTTACTTCAGGACGATATTTTTCTGTAGATTCGTGTCCTGTAACAAAGGTAACGGAAGAATTATATTGGCGATGGGTTACAGGAATACCCGCATATGCTGGTGCGGCAATTCCTGACGTTATACCAGGAACAACTTCTACCTCAACCCC
>CAKZYI010000312.1 GCA_937884735.1 uncultured Pleurocapsa sp. | reverse complement strand
TATAGCAATACGTATCAAAGTTAGGACACTTAGAAAAATTGCTACTTGCTACTTACGAACTAATAACTTTTGTACTGTCCTAATTTAAGTTGGTACGTCTATATATTTGCTTTGGGAAAAATAAGTTTGATATTTCTGAAATTTTATTACGAGCGATGCAAAACTTTTTAACCTCATTTGTTATCGTAATTATTGCGATCGCTTTTTTCGGCAATATTAAATTCATTATCAAATTCATTTTGTTTTTTAGGAGTAATTAACACAAATTTGACAGTATATTTTCTGGTTTGCCACTAACAATCAACAACTTATTGTTAAACTCATTTAGTCAAAAGCTTTTATTAAAAAATCTATTGAAGTGCAACAGGGAAAAAGCGATCGCTTTAGTTATTTAGATCTATGGTTATTATTAGTCTGGTTTACTATCGGTATGGTGCTTCGCTTTACCAACCTGGGAGACAAACCCGCATCATCAATTGAAATTGCTACCCTTGGTTTTGGTCTTGGTAATGGTTTTTCTCAGATTCCTTTAGATAAATTAATCTCTGGAGAGACTTTACTATCTCCTCTCAAGTTAGATCCGACAATTAATTCTGTCGATGTTCTTCACCGTTTATTTGCCGAAAGTACCCATCCACCTCTTTATTTTTGGTTAACCCACTGGTGGATTAGACTATTTACCCACAGTGGGGAATTAGTTTCTTTGGAGGTGGGGCGATCTTTAAGTGCAATCTTTGGTGGATTATCAATTCCTGCTATTTTTGGTTTAAGCTGGCTAACATTTAATGATATTGGAGCGAGCAAACACCGTTTGCCAGCCCACCTCACCGCTATCCTGATGGCGTTTTCTCCCTACGGCATTTATTTGGCTCAAGAAGCCCGTCACTACACTTTATCTATCTTGTGGATTATTGCTTCAGTTAGCTGCTTAATATTAGCAATAAAATGTCTTTATCGTCATTGCAAAATACCCTGGTGGATTGTTCCTGTTTGGGTTGTTATCAACAGCCTGGGTATTGCTACACACTATTTCTTTTCTCTAGCTTTAGCAGCAGAAGGATTTGTCATAGTAGGCTTTTGGTTTTGGCAGCACACCCACAAAAAACACAAACTAGATTTAAACTACTGGTAGCCCATGATTTTTGCAGGTTTGGGTACGTTGGCGGGTTGTCTTATATGGATACCCGTGGCTAGTAATATTTCTAGTAATGAGTTAACTGACTGGATTGCAACTGGTTATGATATAGATGAAATTTGGCAGCCTATCCCTCGTATGTTGGTATGGTTAATCACAATGGTGGCATTGTTGCCCATTGAAGGTGTTCCTATTGCGATCGCTGTTTGTTCGGGCATAATAATATTATTGGGTTTAATTTGGATATTTCCTTTATTGATACAGGGCTACAAATTATTGCTTAACGGCTCTAAAGGTTTTCCTCTTACTTTGTTAACAGGCTATGGTTTGGGTGCAGTCATCTTATATCTGGCTCTTATTTATGGATATGGTAAAGATGTCTCTCTAGCCGCCCGCTATCATTTTGTCTATTTTCCTGTAGTAATCTTAATTTTGGCAGCTATTGGCGATCAATTATGGCAAGTCATAAACAAAACAAAATTAAATGACTATAAACATAAATGGTTTTATGCAACAGGCAAAAAAATAGTAGCTGTAATTTTGGTGATAAGTCTTTTGGGTTCGTTAACTGTAGTTAATAACTTCGGTTATAAAAAATCTAGGCATTCAAATCGTTTGGCAACACATATTCAAACTTCAATAACTGTTCCTGCTATTGTAGGAACAACATACGAAACTCTTTCCGAATTAAGAGAGTTAATTGCTTTGGCTCTAGCATTAGAAACAAGTCCTCTATCAAATAAAGTTAGGAAACCTCAATTTTTTCTGGTACAAAGAAATAACGATCATGATTTTAATTTAAAGGCGATTTTATTATCTCAAATAAGACCTTTAGATTTGTGGGGTGTAAATCTAAGGGCAAACGAAGAAGATTTAAATCAACTCAACTGCATCAAAGATAATGAAGCTCGGTTATCTGATGCTGGCTATAAAAATCGTGTTTATCATTGTCACTAATTAAAAAAAAGCACTCAAGACAATTTTTTTAATCGAGAATATATTAATGTATTGCTATTTTCTTCTACAACTATTGCAACTAAAAATGAGCCAATAAAATAAGTGACAAAGCAAAAACAAAATAGTAAAAATTATGGTGGTTTGCAATCCTTTTTTTAATAACGTGTAATACTATTTAAAAATTCATTAAAAGCACGATTTAAATTCAAATAAGTAAAGGTTATGAGCGAAAAAAAAAGTAATTTGTTGCCACCAAAATTAACTTACTGGCACGTTTGGACAGATCGATTGGGAATAAGTCATCAAACCAAATGCGAATTAACTAACTTTGAGCAAGAAAGCATGAGTGGAGATGCTGCACCACAGTGGAATAATAGACTCTTAACAGCCAACTCCAAAATTATTTTTGCTGAATTACCAATAGGATGGATAGGAGAATGGCACGAAAATCTCAGCCTCAATGGATTATTCCTCTTTCGGGCAAATGGTTTGTAGAAACAATGGATGGAGTAAGGGTAGAAATGGGTGCGGGAGAGATCTCTTTTGGTGGAGATCAAAATACCCAGCCAAACCAACAGGGACACCAAGGACATCTTTCAGGTACGGTAGGCAATGAACCCTGTAAGATGATGATAGTCCAGCTAGAGGGAGAAAAATGGCTTAATTTACATCCAGGAGAATTCAATTAATCTTAAATAAAAAAAGAGCAGAGAACATACAATCCTCCACTCCTTTATTTTATCAAGCTGGTTTTGTTAAGCTTCTGCTTCCATTTCCGTTTCCATTCCTTCTTCGTCCTCTTCTAGAGGTGGTACAGGAGCAACAGCTGCGATCGCATCGTCTTTGTCGAGTCGTTGAACCCTTACCCCAGTAGCATTACGAGACTGTAGAGAAATAGCTTTGACTGCTTGGCGAATCATAATACCGCGATTGGTAACAATCATCAACTCATCTTCAGGATTAACAATATCAATTCCTACCAAACAATCATCATCAGTTTTGAATTTGATTGCTCGGACTCCCATTCCTGCACGATTTTGCAGACGGAATTTACCGATAGGTACTCGTTTGCCATAACCATTACTAGTGATCGCGAGTAACCAAGGACCTTGATCGACTTCTTCATTGAGTAATTCTTCGTTATCATCAATGTCTTCTTCCTCGGTTTCACTGATGGTAGCGACGATTTGAGACGGAATAATGTCCATACTGATTAGCTCATCATCACCGCGCAACTTCATAGACTTAACCCCTTTAGTAGATCTCCCCAGAGGACGTAGTTGCTGTTTGTTGGTTTTGAAGTGAATTGCTTTCCCTTGGCGCGTACCAATAATTACGCTATCTTCTTCCGTTGCTAGACGCACCCAACGTAGTTCGTCTTCATCCTGAAGAGAAATAGCAATTAAACCATTGGAGCGAATGTTAGCAAAAGCAGAAAGGGCAGTTTTTTTGATGTTTCCCTTACGAGTCAACATGACTAAATATTCATCTTCAGTAAACTCGCTCACTGCAATCAAAGAAGTTACTTTCTCTTCTTGGGAAATCGGCAACATCTGTACCAAAGGAATTCCCCTAGCAGTCCTAGATGTGGCAGGAATTTGGTAGGCGTGGAAAGAATATACTACTCCGCGATCGCTAAAGAACATGACCGTATCATGGTCGCAACAGGTCATGAAGTGTTCTATACCATCGTTTTCCTTCATCTTGGCGGCGGCTTTTCCTCTGGTAGCTCTACTTTGAGCTTCAAAGGTACTTACTGGCATCCGTTTGATGTAGCCTTGTTCGGTAATTAATATAACTGACTGTTCATTAGCAATTAAATCTTTGTCTAAAAGCTCTCCTTCTCCTTGAACAATTTCAGTACGGCGAGGAGTTGCATGAACGTTTTTGATTGTTGTTAGTTCAGATTCGATAATCTCATCAATCCGTTCTTTCCTTGCCAAAATGTCGTTGAGATCGGCAATTTGAGTTTGAAGATCTTCGTGTTCGGCATTAATTTTTTCAGCCTCTAGTGCAGTTAGACGACGTAACTGCATCTGTAAAATGGCATCTGCTTGAGTTACAGACAAGCCATAACTCTCTACTAATTCACTTTTTGCCGTAGCGGTATCGGCTGCACCACGAATCAAACCAATAATGGCATCGATGTTTTCTAAAGCAATCAACAAACCTTGCAAAAGGTGATCTCTTTCTTCAGCTTTACGTAACTGATAGCGAGTCCGTCTGGTAATCGCTTCAACGCGAAATTCAAGAAATACTTCTAGGAAACGACGAATCGTCAATAGTTGGGGGTCATTATTGACCAATGCCAACATATTTGCGCCAAAGTTAGCCTGAACAGCAGTTTGCTTGTAAAGGTTGTTTAGGACAACGCGGGGGTAAGCATCCCGCTTAAGTTCAATCACGATTCGCATTCCCGTGCGATCGCTTTCGTCTCTAATATCCGATATGCCGTCTATTTTTTTATCATTAACCAGATCGGCGATTTTTTCAATTAGAGATGATTTATTAGTTTGATAAGGTAGTTGGGTGACAACAATGGCATCTTTGACGGCTCTACCACGCTCGGAGAAGGTTTCAATATCGGCTCACCCGAGCATGCTAATTGAACCCCGCCCTGTGGTGTAGGCTTCTTTAATCCCTGCCCTGCCAATTATCTGTCCCCCTGTAGGAAAGTCTGGCCCTTTGATATACTGCATCAAATCCAAATCGGTAATTTCTGGATTGTGAATTAAGGCGATCGCACCTTCAATCACCTCTCCCAAGTTGTGGGGAGGAATGTTGGTTGCCATTCCTACTGCAATACCTGAAGAGCCATTAATCAATAGCTGAGGAATCCTGGCGGGTAAGACAATTGGCTCCTGTTGCGAGCCGTCAAAGTTGTCAGCAAAATCTACTGTTTCTGCTTCAATATCCCGTAGAAGAGAGTCTGTTGCCAAAGCCTGTAAACGACACTCGGTATAACGCATTGCTGCGGGAGGATCGTTATCAATCGAACCAAAGTTACCGTGTCCGTTAATCAAGGGATTTCTCATAGAGAAATCCTGCGCCATCCTGACTAAAGCGTCGTAAACGGCAGTATCGCCGTGGGGATGATATTTACCCAATACTTCCCCGACAACACGGGCGCATTTACGAAATGGTCGGTCTGGGGTTAGTCCTAGCTCGAACATGGCGTACAGGATACGCCGATGGACTGGTTTTAGACCATCCCTAGCGTCTGGCAATGCCCTGCCAACAATCACGCTCATGGCGTACTCCAGATAGGAGCGAGACATCTCGTTACTCAGATCGGTGGGGATAATCCTTTCCTGGGAAGTGGTCATACTGTGAAAAACTCCAAATATATGCAATAATTTGGATTAATGGCGAATAAACTCTACATAATTCTCTTTTATCGCCAATAAAGCCCAATATAGTAGCATTTTATAAATAAATTCTAGCACATTTTGCCTCCTTCTGGTGGCAGAAAAAGCTTACTCTGACTGCTATTGAAGTAGATTTTTTTTAGAGCTATTTACTATCAGCTTTTAGCTTTTAGCTGAGAAAATTTTTTGGTTGATTTTAGAGAGTATTCGCTTAATTTTTAAGCTATTGAGACGTTTGCTGTTTAAACTAGGAATATTACTCAAATATTTTGCTTGACAGTCAAAAAAGCGATTAATTTCGCCTAAGATTACTCCGAGTCGAGCAACCAAATTTTCTAGACGATATTATGTAAACAAAGATAAAGATAATAGGTTAGTATGAGGAGTCAATGTAGCTAGAGCATCAGCAATGCGATCGCAATCATATTCTAGGCTGTAGCCAGCAATTTTGTGACAGTTAAATCCAGGGTCGAGAAAGTCGCTTAAGCCATGATTAACGCTAGAAAATACGGTGCAGCCACAGGCGATCGCTTCTAGGGGAGGCAAGCCAAAGCCTTCAGTAACACCATTAGTTGCCCAGTACTCAGCAGAGTCATAAAGATATATTTTGCTCTGGTTGAACAACCCTGCAAGATCTTCAACATAGCGATCGACTACTTCAACTCGATAGCGAGACTGCAAAGCGGGAATCAAGTCATTGAGCAAATACTCTGAAGACTTTCGTTTCTGCACCAAAATATCAATATCTCGCGATCGCTTTTGATCGTAAAATTCATCGCCGATTTGATTGGGCAAATAGTAAATTAAGCCATTAGCGGCATGCTCTCCCCAATATCCCATTGTGTTGCGACTAACGGTAATAATGGGAATTTCTGGAGGTAGACTAAAGCCATAGTTGGCACTGTGAGCGTGATAAATAATATTTTGCCCCCGAAGTTGAGGAATTAATTTGGGTACATCAAAACCCCAGCCAATTATAAACATAGCTGATTCAGGTTGGCACTGTGGCAAAATATCAGTGAGGAAAGGGTGTTCGTCTTCCCGTTGACGATAGGTAACTACTTCCCCATCACATATCTGTTGAGCTAAAGCACAGGTATTCAATTCTGCCCACAACCCACCACCGCCGAACTTACCTTTTGTCCCTGGTAGTAAAAAATATAACTTTCGCATTAGTTATTATTCTATTAATCATCAATTGTTGACGACTAATTTTAGTCGTTTTTTTGGCAAAGATTGTGTTTGATTAAATCTAAATTAGTCTGAAAATATACCGTAGAGTGCCTAATTCTAACTTTTATTCCATTAATTTTAAATAACTTATACCAACAGGATTTAGTATAATATCCGTAATTCGAGCTTGGTGGGCTGGGATCACGCGAGTTGCGATCGCTTTAATACCATCTTTTTCTAAAAAGCCTTCTACTGCTATTGATCGCTTTACCTTTGCTGCTTAACCCTTAACCCGAACTGACGCTACTGAGTTAACGACATAGTTTACGATCTTCTTCAGAAACATCAGGATTGGTTCTAAGATAATTCTCTAACCAATTGCACCCATACTTCGATTCATTTAAGGTAAAGATCCGATTTAAGTCCCAGAGGATAATTTTATGGTCGTCACTAGCGGAAATTAATTTCTTACCATCAGGGCTGAATTCAACTGACCAAACCTTTGCTGTATGTCTTTCCAAAGACAATAGCTCCTCTCCTTCAAGATTCCAAACTTTCACAGTGCGATCTGGACTAGCAGACGCTAAAGTTTTGCCGTCAGGAGAAAATTTAACTTCGTTTACTTCTCCTTTGTGTCCCGAAAAAGTTGCTAGTTCTTTTCCCTTGTTATTCCAAAGTTTAATTGTGCCATCCCAAGATGAAGTAGCCCAAGTTTTACCATCAGGACTAGGCGTAATACCATAAACAACATTTTGATGTCCTCTTAGGGTAGTAATGTGTTCCCAGGGAGAATTATTTTGCCAACGCCATAATTTAGCCGTGTTATCCCTTGAAGAAGTAGCTAGAATTTTTCCATCTGGACTAAAAGCTACCTCAATGATGGCACCTTGATGATAGATCAGGGTTTTAATCAAATTACCTTCAATATCCCAAATTTTGACTTCATTATGGTCGGTAGCGGAAGCTAAATATTTACCATCAGGACTATATTGAACGGCAAATACTGCTGAAGTATGACCCCTGAGAGTCTTAATAACTTCTCCTGATAAATTCCATATTTTAACAGTCATGTCATCCGCGCCAGAAGCCAAGAGTTGACTGTTGGGATGAAATGCTACATCATTAACGCGATCGCTATGTCCTTCAAAAGTTTGTAATAATGCCCCTTCTTCCGTCCATAATTTTACACTAGAGTCGCGGCTAGCAGAAGCTATCATCCGACCATCCTGACTAAAATCAAGATTCCACACGCCATTGGTATGTTCCTCTAATGTTTTTAGTAAATTATTATGGGGTTGCCACAGACGAATGGTTTCATCATATCCCCCAGAAGCAATCATTTTCCCATCTGTACGCACTCCCAAACCCACCACACGATCTCGATGTCCTGTCAAAGTAGTAATTAGACTACCTTGAGGACTCCAAATTTTGATCGTCTTGTCATCGGAAGTAGAAACAATCTCAGAAGTATCGTGATTGTATGCCACTGAGATTACGCGGTCTTTGTGTCCTACCAACGTTTTTTGTTTTTTTGGTTGAGTCGGCTCGCTAACATCCCAAAGAATTAATGTCCCATCGTCAGAAGCACTAACAATAGTTTGGTCATCGGGAGCAAAATCAACATTATTAACAGCGTTTTTATGACCTTCGAGAGTAGCCAAAAGTACGGGCTTTTTCTGTGCCAAAGACTGCTTGATATCCCAGAGTTTAATGGTTTTATCCCAGCTAGCGGTGGCTAAAATTGTGCCATCAGAATTGAAATCGATTCCCCAAACGCGATCGCTATGCCCTGTTAGGGTTGTAATAAGTTCTCCTTCAGGAGTCCAAAGCTTGATGGTCTTATCCCAACTGGCAGAGGCAATTATACGATCTTGGGGAGCATATTCTACTTCCCATACATTGTCCTGATGACCCCTTATGGTTTTGAGCAGCTTACCTCCAATATCCCAAATTTTGATAGTCCTATCCCAGCTTGCAGTAATAACCCTTGACTGATCGTCACTAAAATCAACTGCCCATACCCCTGCTTTGTGTCCTTTGTAAGTTGTCAGGAGAGTTCCATCTAGTTTCCATAACTTGGCAGTATTATCTTCGCTAGCAGACAAAATCAAGTCTTGATTGGGACTAAAGTCTATTTCCCAGATTGGCCCTAAATGTCCTGAAAGACGATTGACTTCTTGAATTCCATAGGCTGCTCGACGTAAATTGCGGTCTACTTTTTCAGTTAATTTGGGCTTTGCCCAGTCCAATTTTTTGATTTCAACTTTTGCTTTAAGAGCTTGAGTTAGAGCTTCTAATCTTTGATCCGAAGCAAATAGAGCTTCAGAAGAAGTAGCCAAGCTATCAATTACGGTCAAAATTGTTCTTTGTTCGCTTTGAGCTGCGCGCTTGCTTTGTCTGCGGGCTAATAAACCCAATCCTGTTGCCAGGACTAAGGCAATACTCAATGCTCCAATGAGAATTTTTTGCTGCTTGCTGCTACGCTTTTCACTGTTTAGTCTAGCTTCTACTTCGTTAAGTCTTGCTGCTTCTAAAGCTTGTTGAGTTTGTTTTTGTTCTTCTTCTTGAGATATGGTTAAAAATTGATACTCTTGATGGGAGATGCTATGTTTAGCTGCCCATGTTTGAGCTTCTTGTAGTGCTTGACCCCGCAGCAAACGAGATTTGTCTTGGCGTTTGGAAGCTAGCCATTGTTGGAGGGAACGACTATAGGGACGTAGAGAATTTAGCTGTTGTTCGACCCAATTTAGATTGAAGATACGTTGGTAAATCAGGTTGCGAAAAACTAATTTTTCATTATCATTAACTACTAAGTTATATAGTAAAAAATTTCTTTGCT
>CAKZYI010000311.1 GCA_937884735.1 uncultured Pleurocapsa sp. | reverse complement strand
TTTGGCTCGGCATCCGTGATAGAGAAACTACGGTTTTCTATGTAGACGAGGTTTAGCAATCCAAAAAAATCGTTATTAATGCAACGTAAAAACAAATTTAGATAATATAAGAAAGAGCAAGTACAAATTCTGATTAAAGATAGATGTATTGAATCAAAGCAATATTATAAGATCTATTCAAATATATTGAAGCTTGTTATGTCCTATGTCAGAAAAATTCAGTTATTGAGTCATTTTGAGAAACCAATTTTGTCCAAAGTATTATCTGATTGTCCAGCCAGAATTTTGATAGTTGATGATAAACCAGACAATCTAGAACTTTTATCGACCGTATTAACAGTACAAGGATATCAAACTAAAACGTGCGAACGTGGAAAGTCGGCTATTGAACTAGCAAAAACTGATGTGCCAAATTTAATTTTATTGGATATTAGTATGCCTGAAATGGATGGTTTTTCTGTCTGCGAAATACTTAAAAAAGACTTTATTACTAAAGATATTCCTATTATATTTATTAGTGCTTTAAAAGATGTTAGGGATAAAACTTTGGCTTTCCAAATTGGTGGTAGTGATTATATTACCAAGCCTTTTCAGGTTGATGAAGTTATTGCCAGAGTGAAAAATCAGTTAAACATACACTATTTACAAGCAGAATTAAGAGCTAAGAATAAACAGCTAGAGACAGAAATAAAACACCGTCAAGCTGCTGAAAATGAATTGTTAAGACTCAATCGCAAATTAAACAAATTAGCTACTGTAGATAGGCTAACAGGAATAGCAAATCGTCATTATTTAGATGAGTTTCTAATTAAAGAATGGCAAAGAGGTAAGAGAGAAAAGTTTTCCCTAGCTTTGATTCTTTGTGATATTGATTATTTTAAACAATATAACGATCGCTTTGGTCATCTAGAAGGAGATGTTTGTTTGCAACAGGTAGCTCAAGCCATCGTCAAAGCAGTAAATCGCCCTGCGGATCTAGTTGCGCGCTATGGGGGAGAAGAATTTGCGATCGTACTGCCTCAAACATCAGCCGAGAATGCCATACTAGTAGCCGAGAAAATTCGCCTACAAATCCAAGATCTTCGTATTCCTCATCCCGATTCTTTGGTAAGAGATGACGTTTCTTTGAGTTTGGGAGTTACCGCTGTAATTCCTGGTTCTAAATATACCAAAAAACAATTATTAATAACTGCTGACAAGGCACTTTATCAAGCTAAAAAACAAGGGCGCAACTGTGCTATTTTGAGTCCAATGGCTTGAAATGCATTTATCTACTTATAATTGGCTTGAGTTGATTCTATTTCTTGCACCAATGCTTCAATCCGATTGGCACCAGTAGGATGGGTGCGTAAAAATTCTGGCTGATTATCCCCTTCTAGTTGCTTGAGAAAGTTAACAAAAGCCATTGGCGGATAGCCTGCTTGCTGCAAGATTTCTAAACCAACCCGATCTGCTTCATATTCATATTCGCGGCTTTGAGGCAAATCTACCGCTAGTTGATAGCCAATTTGAGCTAGAGTGTTAGTACTAACTCCCGCAGTCTCAGCGATTCCTTGAGCTAAAGCTGCCCGTTTTAAGGCTTTAACGCCGTGTTTTTTATTAATATGAGCAATTTCGTGAGCAATTACTGAGGCTAATTGAGCCTGATTATCAGCTTCATTTATTAAGCCTGTAGTTACGTAAACAAAACCCCCAGGAGTAGCAAAGGCATTAACAGCATCGCTTTCTACAGCTTGGAAAGTAAAGGGTATTTGGCGACTATCACTTTTGGTGATCAATTCTTGTCCAATATTATCTACATATTCTTGTAATTGTGCATTATTAGCTAAGTTATACTGCTGGCTTAATAGCTGTTGATTGATTTGTTTGCCAATCTCAACCTCTTGTTCGTCAGAAATATTAGCTACCTGCTCATAGCGGGCAGTACCTTTGATTAAGCCAAATAATTCAAAACTAACTGCATTATTAGGGATAGATTGAGCAGGTGGTCTAGTTTTGATGGCAGAGTTAGCTTTAGCTTCTATGGGAAAAATAAAACCCACTGTTCCCAAAAGTATCGCAGGAATTTGCCACAATTTTCGATATTTTTGCTTTTTACATTTTATCTTATAGTTTTTTAATATCATTGTATTTTTAGGATTTAAAGCATTGATTTAATTTAAAGTTTAAACATTGGCTAATGCTTTTTCGTCCTACTTAAGAAAGAAATTTGTAGCGGTTATTCTATACAATAGATACAGTATAATGCTTTAGTTTTAGCTAATGATTAATGACTAATGGCTAATGACTAATAACTAAAGGACTATATAGCTTTGATTCAAAATCCTCTTCTATCTCTATCTCAGGAGATTTTATTACTTGAAAAAATATTCTTCCCAAAGCGTAAGCGAAGAAAATTCCCGCCACTGCTAAAATAAATCCAATGATTAGATTACTAGGACGCTTCATAACTATTTTGATAAAATAATGAATTTTTAAAACTTTTCAAAAATACTTGAAATTAATTGTTAGCCTACTCGTCTATTGTTAGAGTTAGCCATTGCATTTTCCTTAATCTTTTCAGAGTTTGAATTGTTATATAAATAATTGACTTGAGTTGGATAAGCAAATTGAATAGAACGGCGATCAAACTCCTGTTTTAGTTCTAAATTTATCTGCTGCTGCACGTCCATATAAAGAGCGTAATCGTTGCTATTTATAAAATAAACTACTTCATAATCTAGACTAAAGTCGTTATAAGCAGAAAAATGAGCGCGACTAAAAGTAACGTTTTTAATATTTTTAATTATCTTCTCGATAATTAAAGGAATAGCTGCCAGTTTATCTCTATTCGTTTTGTAAACGACACCAAAGTTAAAGGCAATTCTTCTTTGTTTCATGCGTTTGAAATTGCGAATCCGCGAACCAGTTAAATCTGTGTTAGCAATAATTATTTCTTCACCATCAATACTTTTAAGCCTAGTAGTTTTAATTCCGACATATTCCACATTTCCCAGATAATCGCCAACAACAATATTGTCTCCTAGTTCTATAGGGCGATCTAGTAAAATAGCGAAATAACTGAACAAGTCTTGTAATATTCCTTGAGAAGCCAGTGCCACGGCTACCCCACCAATACCAAGACTGGCAACTACAGCAGAGACGTTAAATCCCAAATTGTCTAATAAAAAAAGTATTCCAATAACCCAGATAACAGTCCTGATTGCAGGTAAAAGAGCGTTAATACTTGACTCTAGATTCAAGTTATCTTGATAATGGGTTATCCAATATAGTCGAAGCAAATATTTGACTAAAAAGTTGATTAATCTAACGCCAAAAAATGTTGCCAAAATAATTAAAATTACTTCAATAGTTCTGCCTAATATGGGATGGAGAACCAGGTTACTAATAGCCAACTAAACGCTACCCAAATAAACTACAGGTATGGTATGTTTTTCTAAGATTGCAATCAGGCGATCGTCTAAAAGAGTTGGAGTTTTGTTAGTCCATTTTTTTAAACGTTGAAATACAAAACGACATAATAGTCTCACAACTAAACTAGCTGCAATTAAAATTATTAGAGCAATTAGATAATCGATAATTTCATTATCTAGAAATTCCGTTTCTAAAAATTTAACCGGCATGTTTGTTTTTATCTCAATCAGACTTTTAATGTTTTTAGTAATTAATAGTTAGAGCCAACGGTGCGGTCTGATTCTTCTCTATTTTGTTGGCTTGCTCTTGTGTTGGAATTACCATCAATGCTCAATGCTCCAGCCCCAGCATATATAACCATTAATTATCCACCAATAAAACATATATTTATGAGAAATCCATTAATATCTGTAGCGGGACTATGAAATGCAAAAGTTGCAGGAATTAAAAATAGAATTAGTAAAATAGAACCAATTTTGACTTTATAACCCAACAGCAAAGAAAGACCACCTAATATTTGAAAAACAATCGTAAAAATCAATAATATATTGGGGATTGGTAGACCTTTATTACTCATCATTTCTACTGTTGAACTGTAGCCAATAATATGGCTAATTCCTGCTTTGAGAAATATTAAACAGAGACAGACGCGGGCAGCTAAGGGAAGATATTTCATAATTCAAACTAACTCCATAATGATAATTATTTTTTACTTGCCATTACACTATTATTTTTAGACATAGAAATCAATTTAGATTGCTTTATATTTTGATAATCAAATAGCTGACGTAAATCTCTTTCTTTTGTTAAATAGTCTCGCAGCCTCCTCCCAAGCGCAACAAATCTATTAGCAATACCTGGCAAATAGTAGAGATGAATTACCAACCACATTAACCAAGCAGCAAAACCTTTGAGGGGAATTTTGCCAAAAAGATATGCTACTCCGTTGTTACGGGCAATGATTGCGGCTTTGCCTTTATTGAAATATTTAAACGGCTGGGGAGGCATTTCCCGTAGCTGTCGGCGTAAATTATGGGCTACTGCTGTTCCTTGCTGTAATGCTTCTGGGGCAATACCCAACAAAGGTTCGCCATTTTGTTTGACTAATGCCACGTCACCTATGGCATAAACTTCGGGATAGCCAGGTAGCTGTAAATTGGCAGTGACACAAATTTTATCTTTTTTCGCAGTAGGAATCTGGTTTTTTGGTTGAGGATAGTCGGCTTCGACTCCTGCTGTCCAAATAATTGCGGCTGCTTCCAATACCGTACCATCATCTAATATAATTTCCCCTGGCATGACTTTCCTTACGCGGGATTGAAAATGTGTTTTTACTCCTTTGCGGCGTAGCTGCTTGCTGGTATAGTCGCTCAAATCTTGGGGATAGTCTGCCAAAAGTCTTGTTCCAGAGTGAATTAGAATTACTCGAACTTCTCTGGTGCTAATATTAGGATAATCTTGAGCTAGGGTGTCCCGAACTAATTCAATTATAGAACCCGCTAACTCAACCCCCGTTGCTCCTCCACCAACGATCGCAATAGTTAAAAGCTGCCTGCGACGTTCGATGTCTTGACACAAGCTTGCCCTTTCAAAATTACCAATTAAACGATCTTTTATCGCGATCGCATCTTCCAATGTCCTCATGGGCAAGGCATAGTCAGCAGCACCATCTACACCAAGAAACCGAGTACTACTACCCGTGGCTAGAACCAGATAATCGTAGCTCAAATCCATTGCTTTGGTATTAACGACCTTAGCATCAAAATTTACCTTCTGCACTTCTGCCTGGATAAAACGAGTGTTTTTGATCGAACGTAGATACTTGCGAAAAGGATAGGCAATTGTCTCAGGAGTTACAAAACCAGTAGCCACCTGGTACAAAAGAGGAACAAAGGTATGGTAATTATGGCGATCGATTAAGATAATTTCTGCGTTGGCTTGGGCTAGTTTACGTATAAGCCTAAGTCCTGCAAAACCGCCTCCAACTATGATTATTCTTGGCTTTCTAGATAACACTTACTTAATATAAAATAGCTAGCTATTTAAATAAAAACTTGATCTTGCCTCTACTCTGCTAAATATTGCAGCTTAACACATCAATCATTTGATAGAAATAATCTTCAGCAGCATCTATCGACCAAAAAAACAACTATAGTTCAGAATTTATAATTTGCAACTTTAGTTAGAAGCTAATTACAAACAATCTAGATAAGTTGTAATTATTGGGATATTTAATATTGTGTATTTGCAAATATAGCACTTATTAAAGTTTATCTCATCCAAGAAATTAATTGCAGACCAACTCTATCTTATGAATATTTTCAAAACATTAAAAATAAAGCAGTTAGCTACGGCTTTCCTATTAGCGGCGTTCGTATTATTTTCCTCCTCAACTAGCGCGATCGCAGCCAGCAATAAAGGCAAAACAACCTATCCTACCGATAATAGTCAGCCAGAAGGGTTGCTTTATTCTGATTCAAACGAGGCAGAATCTTTGAACAGCGTCAACGATTTTATTAGTCCTGAGAAAAAAGCAAGACTATTAGATCCTACACAAATTCCTGCCGAGAAGCAGCCTATTATAGACCGCTCAAATCCTGATAATAAACTTTTAGAAAAAACGGCACAAATGTTTGAAGATGCGGGTGATTTTTCAGCTAATTAATATTGCTTATTACTATTTATCCACTTAAAAGTTATAGCAAACAATAATTATGTCACAAGAACTAAAAGGTATAAACATTGCCATCTTGGTTGCCGATGGTTTTGAACAAATAGAAATGACTCAGCCTCGTCAAGCGTATAACGACGCTGGTGCTAGCACCTACATTATTTCCCCATCAGGGGAACAGGTACAAGGTTGGAATCATTACGACAAGGCAGATTGTTTCTTAGTCGATCTGCCTTTGGATAAAGCAAATCCCCAAGATTATGATGCTCTATTGCTGCCTGGCGGTACGGTTAATCCCGACCAACTCAGAACAAACGAAACAGCAATCAAATTTATCAAGGCTTTTTTTGATGCTGAAAAACCAGTAGCAGCAATCTGCCATGGTCCTTGGACACTAATTGAAGCTGATGTAGTACAAGGACGCAAAATTACATCTTGGTCTTCTTTAAAAACCGATTTAACTAATGCGGGGGCTACCTGGGTAGATGAATCGGTAGTAGTGGATGGCAATTTAATCACTAGTCGCAATCCTGACGATATTCCTTGGTTTCTTAATGGCAGCATCGCTTTATTTTCCAGCCAGAAATCCAGAATGCAATCCGTCTAATAATTAACTCAAACAATATTAGTACAACAAACAAGAGGAATTTAATTTATGACTACTCAGAAAGTCGCAGCAGAAAAAGTTTATCACCTTCATTCTTTAGGTATGGACGAACAGTTAGCAGTTCTTTGGTATGTCTACCGAGATATAGTCAAAGATAATATTACACCTGAAGCTGAACGTCCCGATGAGAATTTAGAAAAATCTGAAGGATTGATTGGAAAGGTGCTAGAAATGCCCCCTGAAGAACAGCTACAGGTACAAAAAGATCTCCTAATCGGTAAAGATGGAGAAGCATTATCAACCTATCAAGAATATTCTTCCAATCAAAAACTCTTTTTCTGGTATCGTTTGGCAGCAGAAATGGAAAAAGGGAACGCCGTACAAGTACCCGATGATTTTCAGTTATCTCCTGACGCACAACAATTATTAGATGCCGTTAAAGGACTTGGCTTTTCCCAGCAGCTTGTCTTTATTAAAGACGCAGTGGGTTTGGGTGCAGCCCAAAATTCTGAAGAGAATGTCTGATCTAAATTAACTTAAGGCGATCGCCTGGCACAAGCGATCGCTATTTAACTTTATATAATAAATATTCAAAATAATGATTAAAGCAATAATATTCGATATTGACGGTACTCTAGTAGATTCAGTCGACTACCATGCAGAAGCTTGGGTTAAAACTTTCCAAAAATATGGTTATAACTTTTCTTTTGATCGACTGTCTCAGCAAATAGGCAAAGGTAGTGAATTTATAATTGGTGAATTGCTGCCTAAAGAAGAAGCCGAAAAACTAGAGTCAGATATCGCCGAATATCGCAAAGAATACTATCAAAAAAATTTACTAGAAAAAGTTCGACCCTTTTCTCAAGTAAAAAAGCTGTTTGAAACAATCAAGGCAGACAGCATTAAAATTGTCTTGGCTTCATCTGCAAGGAAAGAAACTATTGAACACTACAAAAAGCTATTAGATATTGAAGATTTAATTGAAGGTGCAACCTCAACAGATGATGTAGCTAAGTCCAAACCAGAACCAGATATTTTTATTGCTGCTTTAGAAAAACTAGGAAATATTTCCACCGATGAAGTAATTGTAATAGTAGATAGTCCCTATGATGCGATCGCAGCAGGAAAAGCTGCTTTACGGACTATTGGCGTTCTTGGCGGTGGTTTTGAACGAGAAACTTTAACTCAAGCTGGTTGTGTTGCTATTTATCGAGATCCTGCCGATTTACTGGATAATTATCCTCAATTTTTGAATATAGATGAAATTGGCTAGCTGTAGGTTTGAGTAATAAGTAACAAAGAAGCATAGTTTCTTAAAAGAAACCGCAAGCATATACCCTATGTAGTAATAAGTAAATGAGAGAAATAGTAGTAGCCAAAATAACTGATTTGCAAAACGGGCAAATGCAGCAAATAGAAGTAGAAGGTTCGCAGATATTATTATCTAAAATAGACGATAAATTTTATGCCACAGGAGCATTTTGTACCCATTACGGCGCACCTCTAGCCAAAGGAATATTATGTGGTGAAAAAATTGTCTGTCCCTGGCACAATGCCTGTTTTAATGCGATCGCAGGACAACAAATAGAACCCCCTGGATTAGATTCTTTGGCTACTTTTCTAACTAGAGTAGAAGGAGAAAATGTTTTAGTTAAGTTGCCCCAGGATATACCCCAACGACGCACCTTGGAAATGGCAGACTATATTCCTAGAAGCGACGAACGCACTTTTGCTATCTTGGGTGCAGGTGCTGCGGGGGTGAATGCAGCAGAAACGCTACGCAAGCAAGGATTTCAGGGTAACATAGTGTTGATTGGAAAGTCGGCAAAGTTACCCTATGACCGCACCAAGTTGAGTAAAGCCTATCTTCAAGGTCAAGCTGAAGCAGATTCTTTGACTTTAAGAGATGAAGATTTTTATAACCAATACGGTATTGAACTCCGCTTGGGAAAAGCCGTAACTAAGGTAGATTTATTAAACAAGTCTCTAACTTTTGAAGATGATTCTCGTCTTGATTTTGACTCTTTGCTGCTAGCTACAGGAGGAAAAGCGAGAAAACTCAATATTCCTGGCGCAGATTTGCCTAACGTTTTCACGATTAGAAAAACCGAAGATGTAGACCCAATTTTAGACGCGATTTCCTATGGTGAAACCACTGGGCAGTCAACGTTTGAAGGCAATCTCCAAACTACGCCCACCAAAAATGCCCTAGTAATCGGTTCGAGCTTTATTGGCATGGAAGCAGAAGCAAGCTTGCTTCAACATGAATTAAAAGTTACCGATGTCTCTACAGATAAAGTGACTTTTCAAAAGATTATGGGCGTTTGGCACCAACGCTACGGAATTTACTGGCGATGGAAAAGACGAATATGCAGTCTTAGAAAATGGCTCAAAAATTGCTGCTGATTTAGTAATTGTTGGTATTGGAGTGGAGTTAAATACCAGCTTTATAGAAAATATTAGGTTAAATGAATCGGATAATAGCATTGAGGTTAACAAATATCTGCAAACCGAAATCAACGATATCTATGCAGCAGGGGATGTTGCAAATTTTCCTTACGCACCCATGGGAGAATCTACTCGTATCGAACACTGGCGACTAGCAGCACAACAAGGACGCATCGGGGCGATTAATATGCTCCACAAATATCACAACAAGGGAAAATCTCGATCTGTTGTTACGGTAGATAATATTGTTCCATTCTTTAGTTCTGGACTATACGATCTATAGTTGCGTTTTGTGTGACATGTTGAAAATTTTGAGGAAATATTTATT
>CAKZYI010000310.1 GCA_937884735.1 uncultured Pleurocapsa sp. | reverse complement strand
ACCTTAACTTGTTTACTCTGCTCCAATCAAATTTTTCTTTTGCGTAAGTCCTAAAGATATCGTTTTCTTCAAATATTGCTGAGGCATGAACCGAGAAATTATTGGTAAAAGCAACTTTTCCCAGAATAGAGAAACCAGGGTAATCGCATTAAACTCAGGTTAGGTAAAATTCTGGGAGAGTAAGATATTTATTCCCATGACGAAAGAATCCTTGAGAGCATCAATAGAAGAGCATTTCGGCAAAATTCCAGACCAGAGAGTAGTGACCAGAAGCTCTCACAAGTTAGTCGATATAATAGCGAGCGCAATTTTGGCAATACTATGTGGCGCAGATGGATGGGTGGCAATAGAGACTTACGCTAAGGCAAAAGAGGAGTGGCTCTCTACTTTCCTCGACCTACCTAACGGAATACCGACACACGATACCTTCGGTAGAATCTTCAGTCAATTAGAGCCAGAAATTTTGGAAAGCAACTTTCAGGGGTGGATTAAAGTCATCGCAGGAAAGTTGGGATTGAAGGTGGTGGCAATTGATGGTAAAAGTCTTAATGGTTCTTATGATCGAGAAGGCTCATTAAAATCTTTAGTCATGGTTAGTGCTTGGTCAAGTAGTCACCAGCTAGTGCTGGGACAAGTTGCGGTCGAGCAAAAGTCAAATGAAATAAAAGCAATTCCTGTCTTGCTCGAACAGTTAGACTTAAAAGGCGCAATTGTCACCATAGATGCCATGGGAACTCAGACAGCTATTGCACAGCAAATTAAAGACTCAGGTGCAGACTATATTTTGACTCTCAAAGCAATCACCCGACTCTCGCTCAAGATGCTCGTATTTGGTTGGAACAACATCAAGATGAAACGGATGACACCGTAGTCAACACAACAGAATTTATTTGTGAAGCAGGACATCACCGTATCGAAAAGCGTCGCTTCTATGCTGTTTTAGCAGACCAAGTATTTGACCCGAAGAGAATTAAACAATGGGCTGGACTAAAAACTTTAATTGTGGAACAAAGTATTCGTCAACTCTGGAATAAAACTACTCACAGCACAAGATTTTTTCTGAGTTCTCTCCAACCTGACTTTACAGATTTCCCTATTTCAATTCGTAGTCATTGGGGAGTAGAAAACCAGTGCAGCGCATTCGCGCAGATCGTCGTCTAGCGACGACTAGTGAGGCTATTGCCTCACGCTTGGTGTCTTGATGTGATTTTTTCCGAGGATGATTCTCGTATTCGCAAAGACCACGCTCCTCAAAATATGACCATCCTCAAAAGATTGGCTCTCAATTTACTACGCCAGGATAATTCTAAGAGCAGTCTAAAGATGAAACGTTATCAAGCTGGTTTGAATAATCATTTTCTGCTTCATATTTTGTCTAATTCTGGCATATTTTGACTTAAAATTTTGATGCGATTACCCTGCAATTTTAGTTTTTATCTTCAGATATCAGTACCTCAAAAAATACGAGATGTCATATTGTTAGCGTGCATCAAAACAGCTTAATAAGCATTGCCAACAAAATAAAATAGTAATAGATACTTAAAAAACTATTATTATTAATGGCTCAGAAAAAAGATTTAATTGGCAAGAGAATAGTGTTACTAACAGTCGTCAAGGAATTAGAAACTAAAATTTACTCTAATGGCAAGAAGAATTATCAGTATGAATGTTTATGTGACTGCGGAAATGTTGTAAAGAGAAATTATCAGAGTTTAAACAGAAAAAATGTCAACCAATCTAACTGTGGTTGCCAGAATGGTCAACACAAAGGAAATAGAAAACACGGTCTTAGTACTACTCCTACTTATAACTCCTGGAAAGCAATGATAGCTCGCTGTTTTGACAAGAACAATATTCACTACAGCAACTATGGTGGAAGAGGAATAACGATAGAAGATGACCGTTGGTTGGATTTTGAAACCTTTTATGAGGATATGGGAGAAAGACCAAGAGGTAAATCTATCGATCGCATTGACAATGAACGAGGCTATTGCAAGGAACACTGTCGATGGGCGACTAACTACGAACAGAGCGTAAATAAACGAAGAGACTCTAGATACAAATTGACCGAAGCAGACGTTTACACAATTAGATGGAAACAGGAATGTAATAACGAAAGCATCTCAGGAATAGCTACTGAGTTTGGAGTCATCAGAGGTACTGTACGAGATGTTATCAACAGAAAAACCTATAAATATTTGACCTAGAATTCAAAGTGCAAAAGGATGTCGGACACTTTGGCAAATCACAACGGCATATCTTATCAAATGCTTACCAACCGCTTAACCGAATTAGTCGCCAGAATATTTATACTACAAGAGTAGAAGTTAATAAAAGAGTATTAAATCGCCTAGACATAACCGTTGCATAAGAAGTGATTGCGGTGCCAACTATAGTATTACTTCAAATCTCTCGCTGTAAGCTCTATCTCATCAAACCAGAGTTTAGCGCGATCCTCTCTTTCTATAATTTGTATATCAACTTTTTGCCAGTAATAGGCGCATATGTTGTTCTATTGACGATTGCGATTAGTAACACGAGTTAACTATGACTATAGAGCTAACTAAAATATGTCGTAGTCAACAAAATTTATTTTTGACCATTATGTTTACATTATCAGAAACCAAAATATCAGTAGGCTCTTTCTGTAGTCTTGTTCTGTAGTCTTGATTCGTTCATAACACTCCTATTGTTATGTTTTCTTTGAACAACAGGAGTTTTTTCGTTTAGAACTCAGGTATCTCGAACTCTAATTTAGCTGCCAGATAGTATTTGACAATAGTTTCTGTTGAATTGCCACTGATTCTAGCTATGGTAGCAACATCCATTCCTTCTCTAACGCATCTAGTAATAAAACTATGGCGCAGAGAATAACAGCGCAGGTGTTTATCCAGCTTGCCATCATCGATTAGACCTGCTGTTATAGTATTCCAATAGCGACGACCAAAAGTTTTTTGGTTTACATAACCTCCTGTCACTGAAGGAAATATGAGGTCATTTTTATTAGGTATGATGTCCATTGATCCTATCAACATTTCCAACTGCGAGTTGACGGGAAACAGACGTATTTCGTAGGTTTTAGTGTGGGGTAACAATATTCCATTACTATATGCCTTGTTAAATTTAATATAGAGTCTATCGTTCTTGCGCTTAAGATCATTCCAAGTTAAAGCATGACATTCAGAGGGTCTCAACCTACCAGTGAGAGAAAATCTACCATTGGCGCATAAAAGCTATGGGGATAAATACTACCCTTTTTGACATATTCATCACTATAGAATGCAGCAACTATTGCTTTGACTTCTTCGGGTTCGTAAGCTTCAATCTGTTTTTTGGGCTTTTTCTGAAGAGGAATATCTTTGTATAGATTGTGTTCGATTTTTCGTGTCTTTACTGCCAAGTTTACAGATGGGTTTAGACAATTAGAGAATATAGGCATCATCGAACCAGGGCTGTAGCGAGTGAGTAAATGAGCAATGTATTCACTTGCTTTGTTGAGTTCGAGCAAATTTTTGGGAGTTTCACCTAAATAATGCTTTTCGTAAGTCCTCCAGTGTTTTTTGATAGTTGTAGCTGCAACACGGTCTTTACTGATGTCCCGATAGACTTCCCAGATATCCAACAGATTCGGTTGTTAGTCTACTACTTCAAGTGTCTGTGCTTTCTTTGGTTTGTATCTAGCCAATGTCGGATCGTAATCTCCGATGTTGATGTCGCGATCGATAATGTGCGCGGTTTTTACTGCCTCGCGCCAATTTTTTTCGTTGATGATACCTACGTAGAATGCGTTACGTTTCCCTTTGGGATAGGTGTACCTAATTCTAATGACCTTATTGTTGATAGTGTCAATTGATACGACACCTATCTTAGCTTTATAGCTCGATTTATCAATATACATATTACTCTGAGTTACAAAAATATTTTTCAGTAACCCAAAAAGTAACCCAAATTTTATTGAAGCTATTTTCCTACAAAGCTATATTTGAGTACATTAATACTCAAATATAGCTTTGTCCATAAATTCCCTAACCCCTTACTTGCCTAAAACAACGGAAACCCGTATACTGAAGAACGTGATAAATTACGGGGCGTAGCGCAGCTTGGTAGCGTACCACTTTGGGGTAGTGGGGGTCGTGG
>CAKZYI010000309.1 GCA_937884735.1 uncultured Pleurocapsa sp. | reverse complement strand
AATGTCTATATTATCACTGTGATATATTGATTAAGATTCGTAAAATTTATATAAATTGTAAACCAATCTTGCTTGGCATTTGAGGAAATAAAAACTATGACTACAGAAGGATGTTTAAGAGTCGGGCAAGAAGCACCCGAATTTACAGCAACAGCTGTTTTCGATCAAGAATTTAAAACTGTAAAGTTGTCTGACTATCGCGGTCAGTACACTATTTTATTTTTCTATCCTTTGGATTTTACCTTTGTATGTCCTACTGAAATTATTGCTTTTAGCGATCGCCATGATGATTTTAAAGCTCTCAATACTGAAATTTTGGGCGTATCTGTAGACAGTGAATTTTCTCACCTGGCTTGGATGCAAACTGACCGTAAAGAAGGCGGTATTGGCGACATTGCCTATCCTTTGATTTCCGATATTAAAAAAGAAATTAGCGATGCTTACAATGTTTTAGACCCTGAAGCTGGGGTAGCTTTACGCGGACTATTTATTATTGACAAGGAAGGGATTATTCAGCACGCTACTATCAATAACCTTTCTTTTGGTCGCAGTGTCGACGAGACATTAAGAACTTTAAAAGCGATTCAACACGTACAGAACAATCCTGATGAAGTTTGTCCTGCGGGATGGGAAGAAGGAGACAAAACTATGAACCCCGATCCAGTTAAATCTAAGGTTTATTTCTCTTCGGTAGGTTAACCTACAGCGTTCTTAACCTGAGTTAGAGATAAGCTGAAAAACCTGCTACACAAAGGAATGAAAAAACTATTTTTCATAGTTCAACTCAAGGTTTAAATAACTAAATAACTCTTTAAAGGCTAAAAGCTAAAGGCTAAAAGCTAACCTAACCAATCAATTTTGTTAACCCGAACTCACGTTTCTTAGCTTTTCGAGCAGTAATACTTGTTATGAGGGGAATTTCACCCCTCATTTTTAGTGATTTATGACGTTGAATTAATAATTCATTATTCTTCAGTCAAACATCCATGAGTGCGGAGAGTTGCGGCGGCGGCATAGTCTCTAGCTGCGGGAGAATCAGGTTGGAAAGAATCTCCAGTTTCCTGATAAGGAGATGCTACACCACAGTAAGCAGACATAGTTTCAATGGTTTCGTTTCCCCAGTGACTACTAGTGTCAGAAAAGCTGATGGGATCTCCGTTTGTTTCCAATTCGGTGGGTTCGCCATTAGCAAACACAGCCATGTTTCTTAAGACAGCAATTAATTCTGCTCTAGTAACGGCTTTGTTTGGTTGAAAAGAGCCGTCAGGATAGCCTTTGACAATTTCACTCTCTTTCGCCCAAGCAATTTTACCAGCACTCCAGCGATCGCTAGCTACGTCAGGATAGGGTTGAGCAGAAGCTGAATCGGCAGAAGCTAATTCTAGGTCGTCAACTTTTTGTAATGCGCCATAAACCATAGAAACCAATGCTTCTCTAGTTAAAGGTTCGGTAGGTTTAAAAGTATTATCTTTATATCCAGCAATAAAGCCGAGGGCAACAGCTTCTTCGATTTCATCTTTGTAGATATCGCGAGAAATATCACTAAAGCTAGAGCTTGCCGTAGCTTTAGGAGGAGCTATTTCTGTACCACTGGCAGCAGCGATCGCTTGAGAATCGCCACTAAAGAAGCAATGACCTAACACTTTACCTTCGTAAGCTTTTTTAGTAAATTCCCAACCAGTATTTAAATGGATTTTTACATACTCTCCATCTCCAGGCTTGCCAAAGGTTTGACCCACAACCAAATTAGAGCCACCTTTGTAGTTTTTGGCTACCAACTGCAAGTTATCACCTTTAGGGATGACATCGAGTCTATAGTCTAGACTAGTATCTTCTCCATCAAGACGTACCGAATAACCATTACTGTCTGTAGAACGATTACAGCTACCTGTAAAATCAAAAGTTGTCCACAATGGGTCAATTATAGTAGGTTCAGAACCTTTTTCAGCATAACACTGCTGTTTGCCTGGTACTTGCTGTACTACGTTTAAATTATAGCCAATAGCCCCCGCAGGTACAGCAATAGCCACAACCTCTTCTTCTGATACTGGTGCTTCAGTAAACTGAGCTAAAGCAGGAAGTAAAGGAGTTGTTAAAGCGATCGCCCCTGTAAATATTGCTGCTAACTTTAATTTTTTTGATAGTTTCATATGTATCTCTTGTAATGCTTTATCGATATGATTAAAGCTCAAAATTCCACTTTCGTCCTGTTTTATCAGAAATTATTTGGTTTTGCTTATTAATTTGACTTGTGAAGTAAAGTAAATCCACGCCCTAATCAAAAACTAAGGCTCCATCTTTGATCGCACCATGACGAAAATTGATCTTATCTTGTTTGTAGTTTTGAGAGTTTAGCCAAGGAGGGCGATCGCCTTGTTTGGGCAATAGGTGCATCAATCGCTGTATATAGCCTGAAGAAAAACCTTCAATAAAAGGTCGCTCGGGCATATCAAGGTCTTCATTTCGCAGACGAGGGGTACATTGGCGACATCCTGTTTTATCTAGGTAATTGATCAATCTACAGGTGTATTCTGATATCAAATCTGCTCGTAGAGTCCAAGATGCGTTTACATAGCCAAAAATAGAAACTAAGTTAGGCACATCAGAATACATTATTCCTTTGTAGGTGTAGGTTTGATTGAAATTAACAGGCTGTTGGTCAACAAAAAATTCTACTCCACCAAGTACAAGCAAATTTAAACCTGTGGCAGTGACAATAATATCGGCTGTCAATTCTGTACCAGATTTTAGCAAGATGCCCTGTTCGGTAAAGGTATCAATACGATCGGTGATAACTTCTGCTTTTCCCGATTTAATTGCCTTAAATAAATCGCTGTTTGGCACTAAACAAAGGCGTTGATCCCAAGGATTATATTGTGGCGTGAAATGCTTTTCTACGTCATAGTCATCGCCTAATTCTTGACGCACCATATCAATCAAAATATTTTTAATTTTTTCTGGCTGTTGGCGAGTCTGTTTATAGAAAAACTGCTGTAGTTTAATACTCTTCCAGCGAGTAATGGCGTAGGCTATTTTTTCAGGGAATAATTTGCGGAGTAAATTAGCCGTCTTATCTTTATCGGGACGAGAAACAATATAGGTAGGCGATCGCTGTAGCATCGTTACTTTAGCTGCATCCTCAGCCATTTTGGGAACTAGAGTAACCGCCGTTGCACCAGAACCAATAATAATTACATTTTTATTTTGGTAATTTAAATCTTCTTGCCATTTTTGGGGATGAACTATTTTGCCTTGAAAGCGATCGCGTCCTGGAAATTCTGGAGAATAGCCTTGGTCATAATTATAGTAACCAGAACACATCAACAAGAAATTACATTTAAATATTTCTCTATTTTTTGTTTCTATCGTCCACGCTGCATTGTCACTAGACCAACTAGCACTCTTTACAGACTGGTTATAACGAATATGGCGATCGATATTATTCTCTGTTGCAGTTTCTCGCACATATTTTAAAATTGACTCCCCATCAGCGATCGCTTTTGCTTCTCGCCAGGGTTTAAAATTATAGCCAAGGGTGTGCATATCGCTATCGGAACGAATACCTGGATAACGAAACAAGTCCCAAGTACCTCCCAAACAATCTCTAGCCTCTAGGATGACGTAACTTTTATCAGGAACTCACTATGTCACCCTACAATTCTCAGAGTTGTATACGCATTGCTGTTGGGAGCACAACTCCCAAAATCAACTGATAAGCAACAGAGAGGTAAACATGATATGTGTTTGTATATTTATTTATTGCATTGGCAG
>CAKZYI010000308.1 GCA_937884735.1 uncultured Pleurocapsa sp. | reverse complement strand
GAAAAGTGCTTTATTACCTTAATGCGTACAGACTCGTCTCATTTATCTAGTCAGGCTATTTCTGCTGCTAGAGAATGTATTGAGCAAAAATATGGCAAAGAGTATTTAAGTCCTAAACCCCGTCAATACAGTACTAAGAGCAAAGGCGCGCAAGAAGCTCACGAAGCAATTCGTCCTGCGGGAGAAAGTTTTCGCACCCCCAAAGACACTAAACTGAAAGACCGTGAATTTAAGCTTTATGACCTAATTTGGAAGCGCACCGTTGCCTGTCAGATGGCGGATGCCAAACTAACTCAAATTGCCGTGGACACTAAAGTAGAAAACGCTGTCTTTCGGGCTAATGGTAAGAGAATTGATTTTCCTGGTTTCTTCCGCGCTTATGTAGAAGGTTCAGATAACCCCGATGCTGCTCTAGAAGATCAGGCAATTCCCCTACCTCCTCTAAAAGAAGGAGATAAGCCTGACTGTAAAGAAGTTGAAGCGATTGGACACGAAACTCAACCTCCTGCTAGATACACCGAAGCGTCTTTGGTTAAAACCCTAGAAAAAGAAGGTATTGGTCGTCCTAGTACCTATGCTACAGTCATGGGTACGATTGTCGATCGCGGCTATGTTCAGATGCGCGGTAAAGCATTAATTCCTACGTTTACCGCTTTTGCTGTAACAGCTTTACTGGAAGAACATTTCCCCGATTTAGTAGACACCGAGTTTACTTCTAAAATGGAGCAGACTTTAGATGAAATTGCTCGTGGTGGTGCTGAGTGGATACCCTACTTGAAAAAGTTCTATCAGGGAAAAACAGGTTTAAAAACTCAGATTGATATCAAGAGCGATGAAATTGAACCTGCAATCGCTAAAACTATTAGTTTAGAAAATTTAGACGCAACTGTTCGTATTGGAAAATACGGTCCTTACATTGAAATAAAAACTGAAGGTGGAGGTGAAGAAGAAGCTGAAGCTTTAAAGGTTTCCATACCCGACGATTTGACTCCAGCCGATCTTAATCCAGAGCAAATAGAAGCTTTAATTCGCCAGAAGAAAGAAGGTCCAGAAAAAGTCGGTATTCACCCTGAAACTGGCGATCCTATTTACTTTAAAGTCGGGAAATATGGCCCTTACGTTCAGTTGGGAGACAAAAGCGAAGACTTGCCTAAGCCCAAAATGAGTTCTATCCCCAAAAAAGATAGTAAAACTAATGCGACTATCGAAGATGTAACCTTAGAAATGGCTGTTGGTTTGTTGTCTCTTCCCCGTTTGTTGGGGCAACATCCCGCAACCAACGGTAAAATCAAAGCTGCTTTAGGACGTTTTGGCCCATATGTGGTTCATGAGTTTAAAGGGCCTGAAGATACTAAAATACAAAGGGATTACCGATCGCTTAAAAAAGAGGATGATGTTCTAACGGTAACTTTGGAGCGCGCCTTGGAATTACTCGCTCAACCCAAAAGAGGGCGAGGAGGAAGCAAAAAGACTCCTCTACGGGAATTAGGGGCACATCCTGAAGATAAAGAGCCAGTCAACATTTATAAAGGTCCTTACGGGAACTATATTAAGCATGGCAAGGTAAATGTCGGTTTACCAGAAGATGAAACGGTAGAAGAAATTACTCTGGAAAAGGCTCTAGAGTTGTTGGCAGAAAAAGCTGCTACGAAAAAAACTACCAAAAAGAAAACTACCAAAAAGAAGACTACTACTAAGAAAAAAACTACTGCTAAGAAAAAAGTATCTTAGGTCAAGAGCGTTGGGGAATCGGGGAATGAAAAACTAAGAGATAGAATTAATTTTTTATACATGGGGCTTAAGCCTTTTTTCCTCCTTCATTCCTCATACCCGATCCCTTTAAAGATATTGTTCGATCAAATTAACGATCGCTTTTTCTTGAAAACCTTGGGCTAATTCATCAAGTTTTTGGGCTAGAGGAATGTATTTGCAATCTAATAGTTCCAAATATTTTGCTCGTTCGCGGATTTTTTTCATACTTCCTAGCATTGCTAGTTTGTGTAATGTTTCGATTTCTTCTGGAGGTGGTGCAACCAAAGCTAAGGATAAAGTTGGCTTGGTTTCAGGTGCGGATACGGACTCTCTCAAAAGGATATTTGGCTGGGATTGGACTTTGTTGTCAGATACCACATACAAGGAAAGCTCAAACCAAAAAGTCGAACCTACATTGGGCTTACTGGTAACATTCAGGTTGCTATTCATTAGTCCTAATAGTTGTCTGCTAATAGCTAAACCTAACCCTGTACCTTCTGCTTGGCGATTGCGATCTCCAACTTGTTCAAAAGCTTGAAATATTTGTTGAATTTGTTGGGGATTAATGCCAATTCCTGTGTCGATAACATCAAAGCGGAGGGTAATTGTGGGTAATTCTAAATCTTTGAGTTCATTAACGTAGTCAACCTGGGTCACTTTTAAAGTGACTTCTCCTTCATCGGTAAATTTGATCGCATTTCCTAGTAAATTAATTAGTACCTGGCGCAAACGTTTTTCGTCTCCCCTCAAAATTTCAGGAATTGTGGCAGGAAAATCAAATTTACAGGCAATATTCTTTTTTTCTGCATTAATGCGACACATTTCTACAATATTTTGCAAAAACTTGACTGAGTGAAAGTCATTAAGTAACAATTCCAGCTTCCCTACTTCAATTTTTGACAAGTCGAGAATGTCATTAATTAGGGTTAATAAATGGGACCCACACTGCTCTATTGTCCGAAACATTTTCTTTTCTTTGGTGGTAACGGAAGGGTTGTGTAACAGAATCTGAGCATAGCCCAAAATACCATTCAAAGGGGTGCGAAGTTCGTGGCTCATATTGGCGAGAAAGTCGCTTTTGGCTTGATTTGCCGCATCTGCTTTAATAATTGCCTGCTGTAGTTCTAAATTTAGTTTTTTGAGGGATTCTTCGGCTTTTTTGTGTTTGGTAATGTCTTGGAAAGTTCCCAGTACACCAATAGTTTCACCCTGAAGATCGTATAAAGGAACTTTATGGGATTCTAACCATACTTCTTTACCGTTGTCTTTAATTTGCGGACTAAGAGTCATCAATTCTGGAAAATCCAAATCCATAACTAAATGATCGCTTTTCAGTAGAGAATAAGCATTTTCGTTACTCCAAGGAAGTTCCCTATCTGTTTTGCCACAGATTTCTTTGGGGCTATTGAATCCAGCAAAACTGGCAAATTCGATATTACATCCAAGATATGCTAAATCTTTATCTTTCCAGAAAATACCATGGGGAATTGTATCAATGACAATTTGCAATAGTTGTTGAGATTCTTGCAATTTGTTGGTTCTTTCTGCGACTCTCTGTTCTAATTCTTCGTTAATTCGCTGTAAAGATTTTTGTGACTGGCGTAGCTGTGCTTCTACTTGTTGACGTTCTTTTATTTCTTGCTGTAGCTGATAATTTTTTTGATTTAATTCATTCGTTTGTAATGGTTCTGTTTTTACGCGATCAAAATTTGTTTTTTCTATATTTTGTTGGTCAATAATATTGAATATTACTAGAATGAATTCAGCGCGGGCATTAATTATTTTTGTTGCCGATATATTTACTGCAATCGCTTTTTGATTTGAACAACAGTATGTTGTTTGGTGCTCAATTTTTTTATTAATATTAGTTAGTTGTGCCCATATTTCTTGTTCTTGATTCGATTCATATTTGGATATCAAATCTTTAATATTAGAGCCGATTAGTTGGTCAACAGCTTTATTTATAATATTGCTATAGGCTTTATTAACTCGAACAATAGTTCCATCTGTCTGGCAAATTACTTGCGCTGTAGGCGACTTTGAAAATATATCTTGGTAAATAGAACTTATATCTGTATCGATCATATGAAATTCTCCAACTAATACATATACATAACGTCAATTAAATTTACCTTAAAATTTACAATCCTCAATTCATTAGTTCTAAATCATAACTAGAGTGAAATTTAGCTCATCTACTTGAAAAAATATTAATAGGTAATTAAACAGTTATTGATATGGATTGCTTTAGAGGACACTTAGCTGCTGGAATCAAAAATATATGATCGTTTTTTAGTAGTTTTTCAAAATCTCTCACAGGTAAAGCACGAGCGAAAAGATAACCCTGCACTTCATCGCATTTATTAGCTATCAAAAATTCTAGTTCGGCTTGAGTTTCAACTCCTTCGGCTACTACTGTTAAATCAAGCTGATGTGCCATATCAATAATAGATTTAGTAATTACTGCATTTTTAGCATTTTGATTAATATTTTGAATAAAACAGCGGTCAATCTTTAATACATCAAAGGGGAATTGATGAAGATATCCCAGTGAAGAGTAGCCAGTACCAAAATCATCTAGTGAAATTTTTATTCCTAAATTTTTAATCATATTTAATTTTTGAATATTGGGCTTGACTCCTTCAACTAAAACTTGCTCTGTTAGTTCTAATTCTAAAAATTCAGGATTGATATTTAATTCAAATAATAATTGAGTTAATTGGTGAAATAAATCTGATTGTTTGAATTGATGACCAGATAAATTGATTGCAATCTTCAAAAAATCAAATTTTCCTTGATGCCATATCTTGATTTGATTGCAGCTCTGCCTTAACACCCATTTCCCAATTTTATCCATCAGACCAGTAGTTTCTGCTAGGGGAATAATTTTATTGGGAGTAATTATGCCAAACTTCGGATGATTCCAACGTAATAAGGCTTCTGCACTAACAAATTTACCTGTTTTAAGATTAACTTTTGGCTGATAATACAGTTCTAATTGATTTTTTTCAATTGCCTGATGCAAATCTGCTTCTAGAGATAAATCTCCTGAAACATTAGAAGAATTCATAATTCTGAAGGCTGATGTATATAGCTGATACCGATTACCGCCTAGTTTTTCCACATAAGCCATCGCCTGTTTAGCTTGTTCTAATAGTCTTTCTATTTTTACATTGTCGAAAGGATAAAAAGAAATTCCAATGCTAGCGGTCACAAAAATCTTTTCGTGATTAACAATAAAAGGTTGGCGCAATCCATTCAAAATAGATTGAGCTAAATCAGAGGCAACTTGCCTTCTTTCTAATCCTGATAATAAAATACTAAAATCACTAGATTGTAATTTTATAGTGACTCCTGGATAGCCAGTATTGTTGGTAATTTCAGTCAGGCGATCGGCTATTGATTTGATCAATAAGTTGTTTTGTTCATTATTTAATGAAGCTATTATTCTTTCAAATTTGTATAGCTTGATATAGGTAACAGATAGAAGCTTTTTGCTAAAATATGCTTTATCTCCTAGAGCATCTGACTGTTGGAAATCATCTCTGACATCTGCCAATAAATAGGTGAATAATTCCCGTAGCATCAATTGATTGGGCAGGGCAGTTGGTTCATCTTCATAAATGTGATTTTTTTCGGCAGAATACTGACCTAAAAGTTCAGTAATTTCCGCCAAAGTTTTATGAATACCAGCCTGTTCTTGATGTTTCTTTAAAGCTATTTTGATTGTTGCATGG
>CAKZYI010000307.1 GCA_937884735.1 uncultured Pleurocapsa sp. | reverse complement strand
TATAGCAATACCGACTTTATCTGATTGAGCATATGTTACCTGAGTTAATTCGGTATATTGACCGTTGAATAATCCTTCCTCTGGATTACTCCCTGAACTAGTTAAATAACTGATTCCTGCGGCTAATTCATCGGTAAATTGATAGTAAGCGACTGAACCTGCACCAAATGCAAAGGAATAGATCGGACTTTCTGCTCCGAAATTAGAAATTGAAGAGACGGGATTAAGAGCGGGGAAAATGCGAGTGGGAAAATCTGCTGCTGGTGCGATCGCGATTATCCCACGTTCTCCAATAGGAAATTCATAAAACAAGGTGCATATCTTTATATCGTTACCAGTGTTGGTAGCACCAATCAAACCAGTCATATTTGTACCGGTAACACCGTCACCAAAAAAGCTGAGAGTTGCTCTTGTTGAGTAGGTGAGATTCTCATCGAAGTCTTCTATAGGGGTTTGTCCAGCAGAAACAGCTTTACGATTTCCAAAAGCGCTGATTAAATTAAAATCTACGCTACCTCGTAAAATAGTTGTAGTGCTAAATTGCCGACTGTCAATAAGAGCAACTCGTTTTTCTAAATTATCTATTTTGGCTCTAATAATTTCTAATTCTTTGGCAAATTCTGTTTGTAATCTTTGAATCACAGCCAAGTCTTGTTTCTGTTGGTCGGTTCTATCACTCAAAGCATAAATTGAACGCCTAACTTTTACCAAACAAATATTTAGAGCAGCAGCAAATTCATAACGATTAATTACTCGATTACCGTTGAAAGCTCCTTCCCCAGAATCGCTAATACAACGGTGTTTTTCCACTAAGCTTTGCAGCGCTTGATAAGCCCAATGTTCGGGACTAATATCTTGTAACTGGTCTACTCGAATAACTTCACCAAAATAAGGAGGTGAATTATCAATTATTTCACCAAAATTACCAGGTCTAAAATTTCCTGGAGTTTGTGAAATTACTTGAGGTTGTGATTGAGAAGTAGTTGTAGGTAATTGTTTCTGGGATGATAGTTGAAAAACTAAATTTTGAGGATTTTGATTATAGTTTTTAATAAAATATTTATTAATTAAATTAACTGTCGTTTTTTGATTGTTAAATTGATTTTTTTTTTGATTATCTAAAGTTTTTTTTGAATGCTTTAAAGTTTGTTGAAAATTTATATCAGAATTATGATTAACTTTGTCTTCAGCTAATGCACTCGATAAGTTTAATATACTTGAACTTACAATGATTGAAGTTAGGTATAATGATATATTAAATTTCATAATTTCTTTAGTTTTTCATCTTATAACTAATAAGGGCGAATTTTCAACTCATTATTAGCAGTATCAATAACTTGCTTGGCAATATCTTCAGGGATTTTTGTGTATTCTAATTCCTCATTAAAATTTTGACCTTTAGTTAAAATCCATGTCAATAGTTCATTATTATTTGTTAATGTGTTTTGATTAGAATATCTTTTATTAAATAGTAGCCAAATCAAACTAACTAAAGGATAACCGTCTTTCGGATCATTAATATTTTCAGCTGTAAAATCTGGATTAAATTTTACATTAGCTAAAGCCTTCTTCGTTTCTACTAAAGTTGGTTTAACATAACTTCCAGATTGATTTTGAATTCTAGCTATAGATAAATTATTACTTCGAGCAATATTTGTTTGAACGTAACCAATTGCACCATCAATTCGTCTTACTTCTCCAGCCACTCCGCTATCATGAGAATGACTAGCAAAGACATCAAATCCCCAATTAGGTTTTCTACTAGCAGCTATTTGACCGTTAGTAATTTTTTCTAAATATTTAGTTTAACTAATTTATGTACCGCTACTGTTGGTTAGAACTACTTCTTGATTATCTTTGTTTTTAAATAATGCAGATCCTAGATTAATTTCTCTAAATTCAATCAAAACATGTCTTCTCATTTTAGACAAAGCAGGCACCTGTCCACGCGCTTAGAGAATAGAGAAAGAAGATCAAAAAGTCGAAGCACGAGGGCTACACAATCACCCAGAAGCAGACGCTCAGAGGATAATCCCCGCACTACTAATACACCAGATAAAATGCCTGTCGGATCTTCTAAAAGTGGAGTTCTAGCTCAACAAATCCATGATGAATTCCTAACTTGTAAAATATGCCTGGAAGGCTTTTCCAATCCAAAAAGTCTAGACTGTCTACATACATTTTGTGAGGATTGTATAGAAAACCATGCAAATTCGGAGAGCTCATATAAAAAGTACAGTGACTATCGAGAGTTTACCTGCCCTCTTTGCCGCAAGAGGACCAATCTACCGCTGGGAGGAGTTAAGAAACTACCTGACAACTTCCTAGTATCAAGCCTTACAGAGGTTATCGACAGGCAGAAGCCATCCAAGTTCCAAGTCTGTGATTTCTGTAAACTGGTGAATAGGAAACACAAGGAGGCTAGCGCTAAGTGTCTGGACTGCAGCAAGCTTCTGTGTAAATCCTGTGTCACTCAGCACCAGGAGACTAAGGTGAGAAAACCACACAGCTAACAGAAATATACTGCGTTAGTGCGTTTGGGGATACTGGTAGGCTATTAGAATTTCAGAAAATTCAAACCCACAACCTTTCCTTAGATTCAAAACAGTCAAGTGAGATACACATGGATGCCAAAAAGGGACATGCCCAAAACTCTAAATATTCAGTTGACGTCAGCACTGCAGCATTGTATTTTCAAGGGCTTTATTTACTCACACTATAGATGGCAACCACGATTCACTATGCACTAATTTCGTTCAACAAATCGGTATGACTACTATATTGAGCCAAACATCATCTGTCCACCAAATCTTTCAAATGAAGAGATAATGTTGGTTGTCAAGTTATCTGCTCAATCTGCAATAGGGAACAGCTCTATACCAATGCAAATTCCTGAAAATGAAAATCGCATTGTTCTGGTAGATGAGTTACATTTGTATCATTGTTTATTGCCATATTGATGATTCTGGGCGGTGGTAATTATCGTTACATAGCCCCAGACAATATACTGTGGTGCTTGCTCACTATTTACATGTCACATGTTATACTTGACATGTTATGATAGGGATAGAAATTACGCACGGTACAAATCTGTGTATGTTAACAGATTGAACTGAAATCCATTTTCTGCTTTCACAGTAGCACATTATTTGGGATGGTCGCAGTGCAAGCGATTTTAAGATGAATGAGAATTGCACAAGTGTATGTAGACCTTCGAACAACTGGCAATGTTGGGCAACATTAGCAGTAGTTGTATTATAAAAACAGGGGTTAAAAATATACCTACACTCCGATTACAAAAATATACCAGTAGATTTGGTAAGACGGAAATGTCAATTGCCTGTAGCTGTATAGGTCTTCAATCGTATATCTTAGTACAGAAAATGTAAAAGCACTTATATATTGATTTACAACAGTTATCTGTTACATTGTTCATTTCGGACCTGGTAAAACCTAGCGCTAAATATCTGGGTATACATGCAATTTAAAGGCAGCATATCACCGCTTATGCTAACATGCGTCCTACATATGGCTTAGCAT
>CAKZYI010000306.1 GCA_937884735.1 uncultured Pleurocapsa sp. | reverse complement strand
TTGCCATTTTCTCCATCATTGGCAGTGAAATATAGCTTCTCGTTAAATTCAATAAAATTACCAGCATAAGAGCTATCGGGAGAAGAAAAACCGTAGCTATAAAAAGCATCATTATTGTAAGAATTAGGATTGATGTCTTTGACTAATACAACTTGACCTAAATTATTATTCATCTGTTTAATGCCTGTTTTTTGTAGTGGTAAATTGCTGTAAGTCATCTAAGTCATCTGAGATAAACTTAATGGCAGCAATCGAGAGTCCTATATATCAAATATGCGGCAAATAATTTATTATGCCCCCTTGTATTGATATTTCTTAAATGCTTCAAGCACTGGAATTATCTCATTCTCTATGTAGCCAGCACTTTTGTATGACATGTTTCTTTATCAAACATGGTTGACAACTCATAGTCGTTATGAGTATGATTTATATATTGAAATTTCTGGAGCAAAACAAATTATGAGAGATACAGTACCAAGCGTAGTCTTTAAAACCAGAGTCCGTGATGAATCTGTCGAGGGACCAAATCCTTTCCGCTGGCAAGATTTAACTACAGAAGAGATCTTTAGAGGTAAAAAAGTAATAGTCTTTTCTCTTCCTGGTGCATTTACTCCTACTTGTTCTTCTACTCATTTACCTGGATACGAGAAACACTACGAAGAATTCAAAGCTTTGGGTATAGATCAAATTATTTGTTTGTCTGTTAATGACGCTTTTGTCATGTTCCAGTGGGGCAAACAACAGGGAGTAGAAAATGTTTTCCTTCTTCCTGACGGTAGTGGAGAATTTACGCGCAAAATGGGTATGTTGGTAGACAAATCCAATTTAGGTTTTGGCATGCGCTCTTGGCGTTATTCTATGCTAGTTAACGACATGAAAATCGAGAAAATCTTTACTGAGCCTGATTTTGGCGATAACTGTCCAACAGATCCTTTTGAAGTGTCTGATGCCGATACGATGTTGGCATACTTGAAAGAATCAAAATAACTATTTCAATTTGGTAGGAACATCTAATAAAATGTTCCTACATATTAAAAATCATGGGAACAATCTATCTCGGTGCGATCGCTTCATTAGGTGCAGGTTTGGCTACTGCGGTAGGGGCATTGCCCATTATCTTTACTGCCAATTTAGATAAAAAATGGCAGGGAATTTTATTAGGATTGGGTGGCGGGGTAATGCTGGCAGCTACGGCATTTTCTCTAATTGTTCCTGGTAAAGAAGCGGCAGTGGATTTGGGCTATACGGAAGCAGGGTCGGCATTGATTGTTAGTATTGGCATGATTTTGGGAGCAAGTCTGCTCTGGTTGATGCACGACTACTTCCCTCACGAACACTTTAATAAAGGTGCAGAGGGCAAAATTACAGAAAATTTCCAGCGTATTTGGCTATTTATAATTGCTATCACTATTCACAATTTCCCTGAAGGATTAGCCGTAGGGGTAGGTTTTGGAGACGGTAGTGTTAGCCACGGGCTACCTTTAGCTATCGGGATTGGCTTACAGAATATGCCTGAAGGCTTAATTGTAGCTTTAGCACTGAGAGAATTAGAATATTCCGTTAAATACGCTTTGGGTATTTCGTTGTTAACTGGGTTAGTTGATCCCGTTGGTGGAATAGTAGGTGCAAGTATTGTTAACTTTGGTCAAGTCTTCTTGCCCTGGGGAATGGCGATCGCAGCGGGTTCGATGCTATTTGTGATCGTTGATGAAATCATCCCCGAAATAGACCGAGAAAGCAAAGCCCAAGAAGGTACACTAGGAATTATGGCTGGCTTTGTAACAATGATGTTTTTGGATATTGCTTTGGGATAAGGCGTTAAATATTTATCATCAATACAGTTGTAAGGTGAGCAAGATTAATGATTTGATATTGTTAGAGATTATCTTTAATATTGCTCACAAAAATAGATTGTGTGCTGAAGCTGAATAATTGTTAGCGAACGTGCGTAACGCTGATGGTATTGATAGTTTCAGCTTCTACATCAGCAGGAATTCTAAAAGTTAGCGATCGCTCTAGCTCTTTTTCTCGATATTCAATAGTAAATTTGCCTCGATATATATCCATACCTTTTGGAAGAGCGATCGAGTTTTTGCCAGCCACAATACACTTTTCGCCTTGGCAGCGATCGCTTCTAAAACTAATTGCGGTAACAATATTATCTTGCCAATCGTACTTGTTAGCTTCCACAAACGGCAAAGGAAGGGGAACTAAAGCCCCTATAGCACCATTCAAAACACCAGAAACTAGACCGTCTTTTACCTTGGTAGTATGCACTAGTCTGACTCGGCTATCCTGCTTTTCGAGACGAATCCATTCATCATTTTCTCCCGAACGATCTAGGTTTAATTTAATAACTTGCAATGGTTTTTGCTGACACTTTGAATTAAGAGCAAATTTTTCGCAAAAGCGATCGCGATCTAGCTGATGCGTTGTTGGTGTTCCCTTGGCTGCTGAAAAATCTTCACAGCGAGAATTCAGAGGAAATCTGCTACAGAGAGTGTGACGATCTATTTCCTTGACAACGGCAGGAAGGGCAACATTAACGGCGAGCGCACTGGCTAAAGCTAGAGTATTGATAATTTTCATGGTGAGGTGAGGAATTGCTACACCATTCACAATAGTTTTTACAGCTTTGCTTTCCTATTCCCCTCAGTCATATAGATACATGACTGGGGTCATCTAGTTTCTAAAAAGAAAATACTTTAAGGTGGGGATAGAAAATCGCCTTATCGCCATTGAATTATGAAGCTCGATCCAGTCGGTATTTTCTCTGCATCTTTTATTTGGAAGCTGCGTTGTATAGAGTGGCTATTTATTGCGGTTCATTTAATGATGACTATCACCGCAGGTGGCGACAGATTACCGTTTAGATTTGCCGCTTATATTATGTTTATTTTCTTTAGTTGGAAGTTGCCAGTTGATTTTCCCCTGAAATATAGACAGATCTATGTTTGGTCTGCAATTAGCGTGATCGTCGGGGTGAATTTTCTTGATGTTAGTTTGGACTTGCTGCTTTATTTATATCTTGCCAAAAGCTTTTTTCTTTTAGGGCGCAAAAGAACTATTTATCTAACGGCAATCGCTGGTATTGGTTGTGTAGCTAGCGAATGTTTTTCTGAGATGCAAAAGCTGCAACAGCTATCGATTGAATTTGAACCTCCCTACGGTTTTGGTAATTATAATCTCAGTGTTGTTTTGGTTTTTTCTTTAGGGCTTTATATAGCGGTGAGCATTTTCACAATCTTTTTTAGTTCTACCATCGTTGCCGAACGTCAAAGCCGTCAAAAAGCGGAAGCTTTAGCCGAGCAGGTAGAAATTATGGCAAATTACCTCGAACGAACTCGCTTTGCTCGCGATATTCACGATTAGCTAGGACATACTCTTAGAGATCGTGATGTTCAATTTAAAGTGGCACAAAAGTTACGCGATCGCGACCCCGAAGCTGCTTTTCAAGCTATGGATACCGCAACAGTTCTTGCTTCTCAATGTATTGAAGATGTTAGCCACGCGATACGGACAATGAGGCGCAATGATTTTGATTTGGATCTGGCTTTGCATAATTTAATCGAAGCTAAAAGCGATCGCGCCGTGCAAGTTCTTTGGTCAATCGATCTACCCCAGCTTAGTTTGACTACCAGTCATCAAATATATTGTGTAGTTAAAGAAGGATTGATTAATATCCAAAAACACGCCCGCGCCTCTCAAGTCTGGTTTCAAGCATACACTAATGACGATCGCATTATTTTAGAATTCAAAGACGATGGTGTTGGATTCGATCCCGATCTTGCTAATTCTGGATTTGGTCTTCAAGGAATGAGAGAACGAGTACGAATACTTCATGGTAGCCTCAAAATAGATAGTGCGCTCGGTCGAGGAACGCAAATTTTAATTACTCTACCCCGATGATTAAATTATTACTAGTAGACGATCGCGATCTTTTTCGTCAGGGTTTAGCCACTTTACTGGATACCGAAGCAGATTTGGAAGTTATCGGACAAGCTAGCAATGGTCGAGAAGCGATCGCTTTATCAGAACAATTACAGCCAGACGTTATCCTAATGGATATTCAGATGCCAGTTTGCGGTGGGGTTATTGCCACCCGCGAGATTATCGCCCGTTATCCCTGGATGCGAATTTTGGTTTTGACTACTTTCGATGACGACGAATATATCGGACAGTCTTTGCAGGCAGGGGCAAAGGGCTATCTCCTCAAGCGTAAGTCCTCTGAAGAAATGGCAATGGCAATTCGGGCGGTTTATCGCGGTTACGCTCAATTAAGTCCCGAAATTACCTCTAAAGTTTTTGCTCGCATTAAACCCCTTAATCTCCAAGCTAACGAACAGATCGATCTTTTGAGTTCTAGAGAATTGGAAGTTTTACAACTCATCGGTCGAGGTAAAAACAATCGCGAAATTGCTGCTACTCTGCATCTCAGCATCGGTACGGTAAAAAACTACGTTACTCAAATCTTAAGCAAACTAGATCTGCGAGATCGTATTGCTGCGGTGCTTTGGGCGAAAGAATATCTCGACTAAAAAATAACCTTCATTTGCTTGACAAAACGAAGTCATAACGACTATGATTTATATAGTAAATAAAAAGCAATAAATATTTTTCATTTGGATACTCAAGTCCGAGAGTTTCGCTGATAGTCGATACTCCAATAGCGAAGTAAAGCTCTCAACGACCGATTTTTAACCTCAGATATTTGAAACAAATAAGAATTATTTTCTACACTTAGTTAAGTACCAAGGAGAATTAAATTATGGTTTCTACTGTTTCTAAGCAAAAACTTTACGATACCCGTCTCGATATTCCCGAAGACATTCGTTCTAAAGAAGTTGAGATCTTAAATCAAACTCTTGCAGCGACACTAGATCTTAAAACCCAAACCAAACAGGCTCACTGGAATGTTAAAGGTATGGACTTTTATCAGCTACACGAACTGTTTGACGAAATAGCTACCGAGCTAGAAGAATATGTTGACATGGTTGCAGAAAGAGTAACTGCTTTGGGTGGTGTAGCAATGGGTACAGCCCGTATTGCTGCTAGCAATTCCATCCTCTCAGAATATAATATTGAAGCAGTCACAGGTGTAGAACATATCACTGCTTTGGCAAATAGCTTTGGTACTTATGCCAAACATGTCCGCGATGCAATTAGTGCCACAGAAGAATTGGGCGATGCGGATACAGCAGATCTTTACACAGAAATATCTCGCACTATCGATAAGCGTCTTTGGTTCTTAGAAGCACACCTAGTGTAAAGGTTGCCGCCAGAGATTATGAGTTGGGGAATTAATAATGAATAATGAGTAATTAATAGTTCTCTAACTCAAAAAAATTATGGCAGATACAAAAGGTGCAGACGCGGTTGATAAGGCGATCGCTTTGGGTCAAGATTTAGATGGTTCGGCAATTCCTGTTAATAAACTATCTCTCTATAACAAAGTGATGGGTTTTGAAGCGGGAAGGCAAAGAAGCGGCGTAACTAATACAATGCGATCGCGCATCGTCAGAATTGGCGCAAAACACTTGCCTCAAGACGAACTCAACCAGATGTTATTGGAGGCGGAGTTTCCTTCTTTAAAGGATAAAGAAATTGCTTTTTATTATGGTGGAAAGTAAACATTGATTATTTTGTAAAGTGTCAAAAAATAAAGAGAAGATAGAGAATAAAATAGTTGTGCTGCTATCTATTCTCTGTCCTCTCCATAATCTCTCTTTGTGGCTAATTTATTTACCTGATACTTTTCTTTTACGACAATAATCAACCCCAAATAAACTCGCTCCTGAGAGTAACAAACCCAAACTGGGAGAAAATTCAAACGGAACAGCTTCTTCTACGCTGAACGAACCACCAAATACTGATGCGTGTCCTCTAGTATCGCTGCTGTTTGAACCAGTGAAAAAATATAGACCTACAGATTGTATTCCTTGCGAACCAAATTCATAATAAGCTCTATTAGGTGGTTGGTTAGCAGGATTAACAAAACTATCTACAGAGTCATAAACATAGTTAATACTATTACCATTAGCAAAAGCAATCGTACTCTCATCTAATTCTGTACCAGATTCATAAGAAAATGTAGGATCTATCCCTGTTCCTGGCGTACCAGGTATGAACGTAGTAAAGCCTTCTACCGCGATCGCTTCGAGATACTTATCATTAGTTCCTGATTGATCGTCATCGTCAATATCATCAATAAAGAATTTGGTGCTCGAACTAATATTGATTGGATTAGAAAATTGAAAAGTCAAGTATTGATAATTCTCTAGAGTTCCACCAGATAATGTGCGATCGTTGCCAGTTTGAAATAGAGTCGTATTATTGAAATCTGAATTATTTTTGTTTTCTACTTTTAATCCTGGAGTTGTGAGGTTTCTGGCATCATAGTTAAAGTTTTGATTTGTAGTGTCAGCAGTTCCTTCAAAGACTCCACCAGTAAAAGTTATTTCCAAACCAGTTATAGGGTCGATCGCATTTCCTGTTGTTTGACCACTCAGCCAACCGTCATTGCCTGGTGCACCATTATTCCAACTGTTGATGATATTGGGATTATTGTTATCAGCATCAGCATCGAAACTAAAGTCAATTTGAGCTGCTTGAGCAGATTGAATACTGGTTAAACTAAATATAGCGGTAACTGCAGTAAAAGGTACTGCCGAAGCAAAGATAAGATTTTTTAGATATTTACAATATAGAAGGTTCATATTTTAAGAATATGGAAAATACAAATGCTCAATGTATATGCGCCATATTAGCCATCAATCCCTACAACAAGAATCAGGGATTTCCACTGTGTTTTAAACTACTTTAGAAATTAAATTAGTCATTTCTACTTAAGGAGATAGAATAAAAATGAGTTATGATTTCGATTTGTTTGTGCTTGGTGCGGGTTCGGGTGGTATTGCTACTGCTAGACGGGCTGCCCAATATGGGGCAAAAGTTGGTATTGTAGAAAGCGACCGCCTTGGAGGAACATGTGTTAACCGCGGCTGTGTCCCCAAAAAATTAATGGTATATGCGTCTCATTTCCCTGCATATTTTGAAGAATCGGCAGGATATGGTTGGACTGTGGGAGAAAGCAGCTTTGACTGGCATAAGATGATCACGGCTGTTAATAATGAAGTGACTCGTCTTAATGGTATCTACAGCAGAATGTTAGATAATTCTGGGGTGCAACTATACCAGGGCTAAGGCAAGTTTATTGACTCTCACACAATTGAAATAGGCGAACAAAAAGTTACTGCTGAAAAAATATTGGTAGCGGTGGGTGGTAAACCTGTAAAGCCTGAATATATTCACGGTATCGAACACGCCATAACTTCAAGAGAAATTTTTAACGTCAAAGAACAACCTAAGCGGATTGTAATTATTGGTGGTGGTTATATTGGGGTTGAGTTTGCCTGTATTTTGAATGGGATGGGTACGGAGGTAACTGTCGCCATTCGTGGAGATAAAATCTTACGCGGTTTTGACGAAGATATTCGCGACGAGATCCAAGAGGGAATGCAGAATCATGGAATCAAGTTTATCACTGGTTGCGATTGCGATCGCTTGTCAATTGATAAGGTTGACGGTGGTCTAAAGATTATGATTCCCACTCAAGACGGTAAATCAGAAACCATTGTTGCTGATGCTGCTAGTCTTGCAGCTACTGGTAGAAAACCCGACCTTGAAAATCTTGGTTTAGAAAACACCAAGATCGAGGTGGTAAATGGTGCTGTAGCAGTAGATAAATATAATAAGACTGCTGAAGATCATATTTATGCTGTGGGAGACTGTACTGATCGCATTAATCTAACTCCTGTAGCGATTAACGAAGGTAGAGCTTTCGCCGATACTCATTTTGGCAATATGTCGCGACAAATGAGATACGAAAATATTCCTACGGCTGTGTTTACAACTCCAGAGGCGGCTACTGTAGGTTTAACTGAAGCCGAAGCCAAAGAGAAATATGGCGATGCAATTAAGGTTTATCGCAGTAAATTCCGTCCTATGTACTATACTCTGCCAGGAAAACAGGAAAAAACGCTGATGAAGTTAATTGTAGAAACTACTAATAATAAAGTTGTTGGCGCACATATGGTGGGAGATAGCGCAGCAGAAATTATTCAAGGTGTTGCGATCGCAGTAAAAATGGGTGCAACTAAGGCTGACTTTGATGCCACGGTAGGAATTCATCCTAGTTCGGCAGAAGAGTTCGTTACCATGCGTTAATTTCTTTGATTGACAGTTGAGTAGCTGGAAAATATATAAAGCGATCGCTCTTTTATGTTGGGCGATCGCTTTATATGTTTTAAAATAATTTTTAATTACTAATTAACGTGAGTTCGGGTTAACAAAATTAATTGGTTAGGTTAGCTTTTAGCCTTTAGCCTTTAAAGAGTTATTTGGTTATTTAAACCTTGAGTTAAACCATGAAAAATAGTTTTTTCATTCCTTTGTATAGCAAGTGTTTCAGCTTATCCCGAACTGACGTTGATTATTTAGCTTCATTCTCTACTTTTTCCACTCCATCCTTAACCTTCGATTCAGCTTTTTCTGCTACATCTTCAGCTTTATCCTCTGCTTTATCAGCTACATCTCTAACCTTTGATTCAGCTTTTTCTGCTACATCCTTAGTTTCTTTAATCGCTTCTTTTGCCGCATCATCAGTTTTGTTGGCTACTTTTGTAGCTGCTTTTTGTACAGCATCTACTCTTTCTTTAACTTCTTCTGGCTGCTGTGATGTAACTTTATCCATCATTTTCTTTGCAGTTGCGCTGTATTCTTTATTTGAAGGGATAGATTGATTATTACTCATTATATTATTTTTTTCTAAACTATTTGCTAATTATTTATTACTTAGGATAGCTTTTTATGAATTTTTGACTATCTACCAAAAGAAGTAATTTTGTTCATTAGTGGATATGAGAAAAGATTGATATTTATCGACACTGAAAATACAAAATATCAATATAAACCGCATGTAGTTTGAAACCAATAGTTTTTAATTCAATTGTTCGGGGAAGTAATAAGTAATAAGTAATAAGTAATAAGTAATGAGTAACAAAGGCGCATAGTTCGCCGCATGTACCCCCGCAACGAAGCGAACCCGCCTAGCGGGTTCGCCGTTCGGAGAACGTCGGAACTCTTTAGAGTTCGGCTACCGCCACAAAACTTTTGTTATGGAAGAATCGTAAATTCTCAATTGTTGAAGTTCCGTAGAGACTTGTCTCGCAATAAGTAATAAAGGCACATAGTTGAGGACGCGATGTTTGGCTCGACATCCGTGATAGAAAACCCTAGTTTTTCTATGTAGACGAGGTTTAACTTGCTTTTTTTGGTAGTCCTAAACAGGTAATGAATCATTGTAGTAATGTACAAAATACCAAATAGC
>CAKZYI010000305.1 GCA_937884735.1 uncultured Pleurocapsa sp. | reverse complement strand
GCCAAAAGCAAGAAATCTACTTCTTTTGCTGCCTTACTGTCCGCTCTTAGTTCCCGCAGTAGTAAAAGCTCTTGCCAGAGAGTTTCTGTCTTGGGTAGCCAAGAGCTAAAAAAGCGCATCCAACCCAACCAGAAAAACCAAAATGTGTCGCGATAGTATAAGTGAGCCTGTTCGTGGGCTAAAACTGCCTTTAAATGCTCCTCATCCAGACTGTCGAGCATGCCACTACTAATGACCAATTTGGGATTCCAAAATCCAATCTGCGCGCTGTAAGGTAATTCTATATCGATTAGCCTGACTATCTTGCCTGCTACTAACTGTTCTTGATAAGCTTCTAAACTAGCGATAGAGCGATGACTTTGATAAGTTCGCTCGATCAAACTGCCAAGGGCAAACAAGATTAGACTACCAGCTAAACCACATCCTAATGAGCCAGCTTTGATGCCTAACATAGCACCATGACAACCCATATACAGAACAGAGATCGCCGTAACTAAAATTAGCAAAGAAGGGAATAGTAACAAGAATAAAGCGGTGTACCATCGTTCAGACCAAGTTCCACCAGAAGATATTGGCTGGCGACGAATCAAGTAAGTTATGAGAATTACTATTGATATAGCCAACAAATGCATTATTTTTCTTCCTCTCTCTGGCGGCGGATGGCATTGAGACGAGCGGCGATCGCATCAATTTGCTTTATGCTAGCAGCATCTAAGCTATCTGCGAAAGAAGCCACCACGTCAGGATTGCTTACCGCCAAAAAACAATTTAGTTTCTCATAAGATTGTAAAGCTTTGGCTTCTTCTGAAGAAACTAGAGCTTGCCAAGAAAAAGCACGATCTTTTTTGCTGCATTTGAGCCAGCCTTTTTCAGTCAGCCGTCTTAAGACTGTAGTAACTGACGTATAAGCTAATTCCCGATTAGGATCTTGCAATATGCGATCATGAACACCTTTTACCGTCGCTACCTTCAGTTGCCAAACTATCTCTAGAATTTCAGTTTCCAAAGGTCCTAGCGACATTTTTTTAGGTTTGTGATTTGGTAAAAAAGCCATCAATTGAGCTAGAGACAAAATGTGTAAACATATTTTACCTGTTGAGCAACTCATAACTTTCGATTTTCTTTAATTGAGTGCTAAAAATATAACAATTCTCAATGAAGTTAATCATGTTACTCATTAAACAAGAAAAAAACTAGTAGATTAACAGTTTTTACAACATTATAATTATTAGATGGTTATTAGCTTTTACAGCTTAAATTATTGTAAATATAGTTTAATTATTTAAATTCAATCATAATTGAAAAGCAATAGAGGCATTGTCTAACTCTTTACTCTTTGAGTTTAAACTAAATACTATACATAAAAAATACTTAATACTTTTTAAAGGTTATCTTTGAACAAAGTATGCAGTTACTTATTAAGTAAATTTATCTAAATAAATATATACTGTAATCAAAATGAGTTTTGCAGCAATTGGTTGGTGTAAAAAAGGAATTTTATTAATAGCTATTGTTTACACTTGTGGGGGAAAAACAATTCCAACCCTTGCAGAAGAAACAAAACAAAATAACATTAATTTCGACTACAACTATTTACAAGTAGACTACCACCAGAAGTATAGTTCTTCAGCCAAACAAGAGTATAGTAGCCAAAAAGTAGATAGTAAATATCGCGAAGTATATAGTTTTCAGACTGACAATTACTACATTAGAATCTGCCAGCTAGAAGACAATTTTTATTATTATCGGCAGTCAAAATTAGAAACTACTCCTAATACATTAATTCCTGCTCAAATAGTGTTTGGGGGTAATGTTTTCAAAGCAGTTAAAGGCAAAACCATTTATTTTGTCGGCAAAGATGAAAATCGCTACTATTCATCGGTAATGTTAAATAATAATGAAATTGTTTTGGAGCCAGAAATACTCCCTACTCCAGTATCTTTTTCTCACGATATTGTTGATAGTGGAGTTAGTTTTTCTCTTGGTAATGTGACATTGAGCAGTCTTCATCAAGCTACCGATGTAAACCAAGATAAATTTTGGCAAAATGAGCAAAATGGCATAGATTCTCTAGTATGCATTAGAGATAGTTCAGTTCTAAATCCTAGTTTTGATGATTGGCATGACTTGTTGGGAAAGTCTACCGATACAGCCAACGCATATGCGACCAATAACGGTCATAATTTTGTTTACGATCGCCTGTCTCCAGATAGAGCCTTGATTAAAACAAAAGACGGAAAAACCGTTAACTTAAACATTGCTACCACCAGTGCCGTAATAGAACAAGTCTGCATTCAGCCAAAAAAGGACATATAGTCGAATTGCATCTATTTTTGAGCATAAAGAATATCAGTACTAGCTTTTAGGGTAACAGCAAATAAATAACCAATAATTGTCTTTTATAGTAATCTCAAATCATTTTAGAGAATAGCTAATGACTAAAGACCAATGATATGCCCTAAAGGACTTCCTTCGGTCGCGGAGCGGTATCCTTTAGGACTAAGGACATTTATCAGTAGCAACTCTCCATTTTTAAATCGGATTACTATATTATGTCAAAGCTCGTTTTCAATTATGGGTCGAGAAAACTTCTTCTTTAGTGGTTGCAGATTAATTGCTTTGGACTTAATATCGGGCGATCGCTGTGTTGCTTGTTCAGCTAAATTATCATTGGATGCAGCTTTAGCCTTTACTTGCGCTTCAAGTTCTTTGGCTGTCCATAATGCATTTTGGGATAAAGTAGGGTCGCATCGCTCTTTCAAAATAGCAATATCTTGAACTATTTGTCGCTGCTGTTTTTGAATATGTTCTAGACGAGTAATAATTTCTTGTAACTCCTCTGGATTATTAGTTACCTCGTAGTTGGTAATAGTAGTATTAGAAGAACTATCCTTAGATTTAACCTTCCAGCCAAAAAGAAATTTTAGCAGTAAAAAAGGCGATCGCAGAATCCATAGCCACATTCTGTCTATAGTCGCAGCAATACTATAGTAAATTGTTAGCAACAGGCGGATAATCAGAACTATCACAATAAAACCCGCTATTAAACTAATCAAAGAATGATTAATCAGCCAATGAATTAAAGGATGACTAACCAACCAAGTATCTATACGAGAATAAACAGAGGCACTAACCCTGTCTAGAAGACGATGATCGAAAGAAGCTACTTTATTGATAAGCTGCATTTATCTTCAAACCTTTAATTAAGTGTGTTTGCCAATTCGACTTTTAGGGCATGTGATCAATTAAGGGGAAGAATGCTTTTTGCTGAGGAAGCCCGCTTGCCAAGCATCTTTGATGCTTCCAGAAGCTCTGCTTCTGGGACGAACTGAGTTCGTCGGCGCAAGGGCAACAGATGCGGCGAACCGAATCGCCTTTCTCAGCGTTGAGAGGATTTTATCGAGATACAAGGAGAAAAATGTTCTGAGTAGCATAGCTACGGAGGTTATTTTTCGACGAAGTAGGTCGTTAAAAGGATGGAAGACCCCGCGGATTTTCAATCCGCTAGGGAATGCTTCCATCACGAAAAAAGCTCTTTTTTTCTAATTGATCATGCGCCCTATTATTTCCTACAACATTTCTCAAGCTCTTTCTATTCTTCTGAAGAATTAGCCTGACCTGTTAATATTTTTGCATTTTGGGGAATTATAAAATTGAAAGTTGATTTTGATCGACAACATAGCAGTTCTCAACGAATTGATTTGGCACATTTCAAAAACCTCATATTTTTGCTGTGCCTTGACTTAATTTTAAATGAGGCATCAATAGTATGCCTTTATTTTTGTTAATTGCTAACTATTTTTGTGTATTTAAACAATTAAAGAAAGGGTGATAACAATTTAGCAAAAATTAGAGAAATAATTTAGGTGAAAATCAAATATTTTTCTAAATTTGATAGTCAGAATATTTTTTAATTTTATAAAAATCAAACAAGCCTAAATTTATCCACAAGTCCCTTATTGAATTTTTATATGTTGAGTACCAGTCTATTAATAAGCTGCAATAATTTTATAAGAGGAAGTTTGCAATGACGACTGCCAAAAATGGAATTAGTCATACTCGGACTCATGTTCAACAATTTACTCCCACTAAACAAATCGAGCTTTTTGAGTCCTTAAAAGAATCTCGATTTAGCGGTCAGTTGGTCATCTCAGATGCTCAAGATCTTACCTGGTTATTATATCTATATCTGGGTCGCATTGTTTATGCTAGCGGAGGAGTGCATCCCGTCAGAAGATGGAGAAGACACGTTGTTGCATATTGTCCTGAAAGACTATCTCATGTTGAAGATATTCAGTTAGCATTGGCTAATATTGCTCAAGAAGAATCTAGAATTTCTTGGGAATACCAACTGCTATCTGTTTGGATTGACCAAAACAACATTACTAGAGATCAAGCTACCAAAGTTATTAGAGCAACGGTAGTCGAAATTTTATTTGATATTACTCAAGCAGTAGATGTTACTTATGAATCTCTCAAAGATAACTTGTTATCTACCAGGCTGATTTTAATTGATGCTGAACAAGTAATTAAAGAAGCTAACAAACTATACTCTGCTTGGCAAGATGCAAAAATAGCCGATCGCTCTCCTGATATGGCTCCTACTATTCGCCAGCCAGAAGCTTTACGCAAAAAAACTTCGGCACAAGTTAACCAAAATCTGAGTCAATTGCTGGATGGGAAACAAACTTTACGAGATCTAAGCGTCCGCATGAGACGAGATGTAGTAACAGTTACTCGTTCCTTACTACCATATGTTCAACTAGGTTTGGTTCAGTTAGCAGAGGTAGAAGATATTGCTCCTCCTGTTTCTACACCTGTGGCGCAGAAGTTATTTAAAAGAAAAACCCCTCGTCGCATAACTATCGCCTGCATCGATGATAGTCCTCTTATTTGCCAAACAATGGAAAACATTATCAAAGAAGCAGGATATAACTTTGTGAGCGAAATGGATGGCTTAAGAGCGATCGCTGTATTACTCAGCCGCAAACCAGATTTGATTTTCTTAGATTTGGTGATGCCCAACACAAATGGTTATGAAATTTGCTCACAGTTACGGAAGCTATCTTTCTTTAAAAGTACACCAATTGTAATTTTGACAGGAAATGATGGCATTGTTGACCGAGTAAGGGCAAAAATGGTTGGTTCAACCGATTTTCTGGGTAAACCAGCCAAAAAAGAACAGGTCTTAGAGACAATCAACAAATATGTAGATCAAAAGTCTAAAAAATAAATTGAAGGTTTAAATTATCAAATTAAATATTTAATTTATTTAGTTATTGGTGTTAGTTTATCAGCCTAGAAGGGAAGTATAAAGGTTGCCAACTACATATTCCTAAATTTCGATTTTCAAACATGAAAAACCAACAGCTTAAAATCCAAAATAGTTATAAATTGAGGTAACAATTGCTATGGGATACACTCTAATTGTTGATGACTCAGCCACGGAAAGATCTATTATTACAGGCTGTCTAAAAGAAGTTGGACTTAATGTATCTGTTGCTTTAAGTGGAGAAGAAGCTCTAGAAAAAATAGAGCAAAATTGTCCCGATCTAATAGTTCTAGACGTAGTTTTGCCAGGAAGAAGTGGCTTTGAAATTTGTCGAGAACTAAAAGGTTCAGATAATACCAACAAAATTCCGATTATTCTCTGTTCTACCAAAGGCACTGAGATGGATAAATTTTGGGGTATGAAACAAGGAGCTGATGCCTACATCCCCAAACCCATAGATCAAGAAGAATTAGTTAAAAAAGTTCAAGAATTAATAGCTTAAAACTGTTAATAGATCTAGTAGGGACAATTTATTTATAAAAAGTTTACTAAAGGTAATTAATAATTGTGTCCGATATATTCTCTCAGTCAAACAAGTCACAATTTAATACACAGCTTGTTAATAAAACAGAAGACAAACAGTTTTTGAAGTTCTATCTCCATGAAGGCACAAAAGCGATGTTGCCAGTCAAGCAGATTACAGAGGTTTTAAAAATTCAGTTTGGTCAAATTGTTCCCATTCCCCAAATGCCAGCTTGGGTAATGGGCGTATACAACTGGCGGGGAGATATCCTCTGGATGGTTGATTTGGCACATTTAATTGGTTTTAATTCTTGGTATCAACAAGGTATCAATCGCTCCAAACACACGGCGATTGTGTTGTCTCCCAATAAAGAGACAACAAAAACAGATGCTCAAAATAATATTAATCTTGGACTAGTTGTTTCTCAGGTTGAAGATATTGAAATGTGCGATGTTGCTGATATTCAAATTCCTCCAGGCTCTAGCGCAAATATACAGCTTGGAGATTTTTTACAAGGATATTGGTTAGAGCAAGCAAAAGAAATGATTATGGTACTAAACGGACAAGCAATAGTTGCTGCCATGCCTAATAATTTGGCTTGCTAAGAATATATCAAAATGCTTATTTTTAAGATTTTATTTTTCTTTTGTAGACAGATTAATCCATTCCTACTATTTAGTTTTTATGAATAACTCACCCGAATCATCAAATCATAAATCTTCGACTAGTTTGTCAGGAGCTAATTCTTCTTTTTTGAGTAAGTTATATAGCTTACCAATTAGCCGCAAAACAGATTTAATTCCCTGGTTTAGTTTGGGCGGATTACTGTTTGTTTTAAGTACAGGAAGCTTACTCTTACAAAGCTCATTGAAAAATCAGTTATTAAAACAAACTGAGTCACAATTAGCTGTAGCGGATATTGAGTACAATATTAAGATTGACCAAATGGGCTTTGGTTTTAGAGGACAATCTGACAATACTGCTATTGTTACGGCTGCCAGTAATGCTTATCAAGGGCAGCCACTGAATGAAACCTTAAAAAAACAAGTAACCAATATTCTGCAAAACGAAATTAAAGCGCGAAATATTGAGTATGCTACCTTAATTGGCAAAGACAAAAAAATTATTGCCAGTGCCAATTCTAGTCGTGCAGGAAAAGTTTATGACCCAAATGGTTTGGTTAGTAAAGTACTAAATAATCCTCAACAAATTAAGACTAGCCAAATTGTTAGCTGGAAAGAAATACAGGCAGAAAACCCACCTTTACCCAAAAACTTTCCTCAATCTAACGCTCTGATTCGGTATACGGTAACTCCTGTTTTCGATAACAATAAAACTCAGGTAGTAGGAGTTTTGTTGTCGGGAGATCTTGTGAATGGCAAGTCATCTATTGTTGAAAAAACAGTTACTTCTTTTAGCGATCAAGATGGCTATAGTGCAGTTTACCTACGCGAACCTAGTGGAAAATACACTTTATCAACATCCTTTAGTAATCTCAATCAACAAGTAGATTCTAATATTGCTTTAGACCAAACAGATATTTTAGATTTAGCAGTTGCTAACGATGGTAAAACGGTTAATAAAATTAGCAAAGTTCAAGGTAAAAATTTTGCTTTGGCAGCCAAATCAATTACCAATAATGCAGGGCAATCAGTAGGGGTAATTGTTTACGGCAGCCCTACTAATTCTGTAAACAGTTTAGTTAGAAATAGCTTTCTTGCTCAATCAGTATTGTCTATAGTTGTCCTGATTCTAATTATATATTTAAGTAAGATCTTGGGTAAGGCGATCGCCGAGCCGATTCAAACTCTACAAAAAGTAGCTCAAGATTTTTCTGAAGGTAATTTAAAAGCTAGAGCAAAGGTTGATAGTAGCGATGAAGTTGGTTTGTTGGGAACGACCTTCAATATTTTGGCTGATTCAATTGAAATCAATGAATCTCGTCTAAAACAAGAGGCTGAACGTTCGCGTATCCTCAAAGAAATTGCTTTAGATATTTCCGAAGCAACAAATTCTTCTGGTGTTATACAGATTGCGGTAGAAAGAAGTAGAAACGTACTTAAAGCAGATCGCGTTCTCTACTATAGCTTTGACCCTGAGTGGCAAGGAACAGTAATTGCCGAAGCGGTAGATGAAAAATTCCCTTCGGCTTTAAATGCCAAGATCAACGATCCTTGTTTCTCCGAAGAATTTGCTGAGAAATATCGACAAGGAGGAGTCAAAGCCATTTCTAATATCTATCTGGCGGGATTAAATGATTGTCATCTCAAGATGTTAGAACCATTTGCTGTGATTGCAAGTCTGGCTACTCCTATTATTATCGACGATAAATTAGTTGGTTTGCTGATTGCTCATCAGTGCAGCGAGTCGAGAGCTTGGCAAAAAGATGAGATCGATCTACTTGCTCAAATTGCTTCTCAAACAGGTACGGCAATTGAAAAAGTTGAACTAGTAGAAATACAAAAGCAAGCAGAGCAAAAAGAAAGAGCGGCAAAAGAAAACCTTCAACGTCGAGCATTGGAATTGCTCATGGAAGTAGATCCCATAAGTCGAGGAGATTTAACGGTAAGGGTAAGGGTGCAAGAAGATGAAATTGGTACCATTGGCGATTCTTACAATACAACTATCGAAAGTTTACGGAAACTGGTAGCTCAAGTAAAAACAGCAGCAATACAGGTATCTTCTACCACCAGTGATAAAGATGTTTCTATTCAAGAATTATCTACTGGAGCATTGGCTCAAACTCAAGAAATTAACACTGTATTAACTAGAATTCAGGGTATTACCGATTCAATTCAAGCAGTTGCCAGTAATGCCAAGTCAGCTGAAGCTGCGGTTTTAAAAGCAGCTCAAACCGTAAAAGCGGGGGATGATGCGATGAACCAGACGGTAGAAGGTTTCCAAGAGATACGTAACACGGTGGCTGAGACAGCCAAAAAAGTAAAACGTTTGGGGGAATCATCCCAAAAAATATCAAAAGTGGTAAACGTAATTAGCAACTTTGCAGACCAAACCAACCTACTAGCATTAAACGCATCGATTGAGGCGGCTCACGCAGGAGAAGAAGGTAGAGGATTTGCAGTAGTAGCCGATGAGGTAAGATCTCTTGCTCGTCAGTCAGCAGAAGCAACCGCAGAAATTGAAGCTTTAGTCGCAGAAATTCAGGCAGAAACCAATGAAGTAGTAGCCGCTATGGAGTCAGGTACCGAACAAGTGGTAGCTGGTACAAAACTAGTCGATCACACCCGTAATTCTCTAATTGAAATTGCTAATGTGAGTCAAGAAATCAATCAACTTGTAGGAGAGATTGCTACGGCTACTGTGGAACAGTCTCAAGACTCGGAAGTTGTTACTCAAACAATGATGCAGGTTGCAGCAATTTCTGATAAAACCGCCACTGAAGCTGGGGAAGTATCAGCGTCTTTCAAAGATTTGTTAATTGTGGCACAGGAATTACAAAATAGTGTGGCTAAGTTCAAAGTTAGCTAATTAACTATTATTTAATTCATTTACTAATAAATTTTGATGAGACTTTTCCATGACTAATTCATCGCCTGATGGCTATTTAGAGTTACCCCTTGATCAATCTCTTTCCGATAC
>CAKZYI010000304.1 GCA_937884735.1 uncultured Pleurocapsa sp. | reverse complement strand
GTATTAAATCAATATCCTAATACACAAACTTCAGTAGTCTTAGCACAAAGCGATCGCTTGGTTGCTTATGTTGTTTTAAATTCCCTATCCACTCCTTCTACTATAAAAGAATTACGCCAATTCTCAACCGATAGATTGCCTCATTATATGATTCCTAGCAGTTATATAATTCTAGAAAAGTTACCCCTAACTCCCAACGGTAAAGTCGATCGCGCCGCACTAGCCAAAACAGACCCCCCAGTCTCTAACTCTAATTTGGGCTACAAGGAACCCCAGTCTAAAATAGAAAGAGCGATCGCCGAAATTTGGCAAAATGTTCTACAAATCGAAAGAGTAGGCTTAACGGATAATTTCTTCGATTTGGGCGGACAGTCTTTATTGATGATTCGAGTACATGGTCTACTAAAAAATAGTTTAGGAGTAGATATATCTTTGGTAGATATGTTTAGATATCCTACTGTTGCTTCTTTAGCCGAACATTTTAAGCTGGTATCTATGGGCGACGGCTCTAATTACGATCTGAAGATGGACATTGCGATCGATAAAGATCGGGTTAACGCAGGTAAAGATCGTTTAATGCAGCGAAGAAAAAAACGTCAAATTTGATTCAGTCACTAATAGTGCATAAATCTGCACTACTGGTGACAAAATTATCTGGCGTTGCTGATTTCAGGAAGTGACCCCGCATTTCTAGTAAGACGCAAGGGAATGCACTTGTTTGATGCGGAAGTATCTGGTGGGGTATTCCCAACTTCTAACTTTGCCTCTTCTGGTTTTTATTTCCGCGCTTTTGAAGACCAAGCTAGTATTACTCTACAAACTTTTGATGAGACTACCAATCCTGAAATCGAGTATATTTGGTAATGGCGACGGTGCTGATTTGATTCGCGACTTTCATCCAGGGGTTGACAAAATCGGTTTGGTTGAAGGGGAACTTGTCTTTGAAGACTTAAGCTTCTCTCAGTTAGATGATTTCACTTTAATTGGAGTTACAGAAACAGGAGAAACCTTAGCACTTCTTTCCAATACCAGTGCGGATGCTTTGACGGCAGATATCTTTGTTTCAGTGCCTGATATTTCTAGCGTTGAAGACGTATCGGTTTAAAACATTGCGGCGATTAGCTGCGGGCAATTAAGCCATAAATTTCTTTAACAGTGAAAAATAGTTATGTTTAAGATGGGTCAAGCAATAGCGAAGCCTGTCTTTTTTTTCTTACACAATCAGCAGCTAGTATTAGTTGTTAAAACGAGCGCATAATAAACTCAGTGAGCAATAGAAAATGCGGTCGCTATTCTTACTCAAAATACAAAAATTTTAATGCTGGTTGAATTGGATCGTAGTAATTAAGTATAATTCTCATTAAGAGTAAGAAAGCCTCATACATAGATAAGCTTTTATACAATTTCTACAGAGTCATTTATAGTGCAAATTTATGCACTAAAGTCAATTATTTTGACGATCGCTTTTAATATTTAATCCCTATGGAATTTAGTCTGTTTTATTTTGATGGTGATGGTACTTTACCCCAGCCAGACAAGTACGAGTTGTTGATTGAGAGTGCCAAATTTGGCGATCGCCATAACTTTACTGCTATTTGGACACCCGAACGCCATTTTCATGCTTTTGGAGGGCTATATCCCAATCCTGCTTTGACTAGTGCTGCACTGGCAACAATTACAGAAAAAATTCAGTTGCGATCGGGTAGTGTGGTTATGCCATTACATCATCCTGTTAGAGTGGCAGAAGAATGGGCGGTAATTGATAACCTTTCTAATGGTCGAGTGGGCGTAGCATTTGCTTCGGGTTGGACGATGGATGAGTTTATTTTATCCCGCGCACCCCATGGCGAAAGGAAAGATCTAATGTGGCGTGGCATCGAACAGGTACATCAATTGTGGAGAGGGGAAGCTGTCGAGTTTAGAGACGTTGCAGGTAAAACAGTACAGGCGCAAACTTTACCCAAACCATTGCAGCCTGAATTACCCACCTGGATTGCTTGTCAATCTCCTAGTACTTTTGTTGAAGCTGGAAAAAGAGGCTTTAATATTTTGACTTCATTATTAGGAGAAACACTAGAAGAAATTACTCCAAAGATTAAACTTTATCGTCAATCTCTAACCGAAAATGGTCATAATCCTAGCCAGGGAAAAGTCACTCTGATGACTCATACTTTTCTAGGAGATAATATAGACAATGTTAGAAAGAAAGTTAAGCAACCATTTAGTAATTATCTAAAAAATCACTATGGCTTATTAGAAAATTTAGCCAAAGGAATGGGGATGAATGTTAGTATTAAAGACTTTTCACAAGATGACATGGAAAGCCTGTTAGAATTTGGCGTAGAAGGATTTATTAATGGGCGATCGCTCATTGGAACTCCTACATCTTGCTTGCCTTTTGTAACTGAATTAGAAAATGCTGGAGTTGATGAGATTGCCTGTTTAATCGATTTTGTCCAAGATGTAGACCTGGTAATGGAAAGCCTTAATTTCATTAAGCAGTTGAGAAGTAATTATCAACTGTCGTTGATGGATGAAATATTTGTTTGAATCCGCGTAGAGATGTAACATGCTACGTCTCCTCCCTTGCACCTGCGCTCCTCAAGAAAAATGCAAAGTAAAGACCATAAATTAGAGTTACTAAAAAAAAGAATCGCTGCTTTACCTCCTGAAAAAAGAGCAGTTTTTGAACGGCAATTAAAAGAGCAAAAGCTAAAGCAAAAAAAACCAACAATACAGCCTAATCAAAGTAAAGAAAATCTAGAGCTATCTTATGCTCAAAAAAGATTATGGTTTTTATCACAATTAGACCCAGATAATCCAACCTATAATATTGCGATCGCCTGGAAAATACAAGGGCAATTAGATATTAATATTTTTCGGCAAGTTTTTTTGGAGATAATCAAGCGTCACCAAACTCTAAGAACAACTTTTGCTATTTCTAAATATGGCGAACCTGAAGTAAAAATCAATGATGTTATAGAATTAGATTTACCAATAATAGACCTGTAAAATAGTTCTCAGCCTGAAATAGAGGTAAAAGAAATATCTCAGGATATCGCTCAAAAGCCTTTTGCTTTAGATAAAGAAATTCCAATTAGATTAAGTCTAATAAAACTGCAAGAAACTGAATCAACTGTAATTATTGTTTTGCATCATATTGTTGCTGATGGTTGGTCTAGGGGGATTTTATTAAAAGAGTTTTCTTTACTTTATAAATCTATTAGTAATGGCTCAACTCATCCTTTAGATGCGATCGAGGTTCAGTATACAGATTTTGCAGATTGGGAAAAACAATGGTTAAAAGGAGAAAATCAACAGGCTCAACTTGACTATTGGCGTAAGCAATTAAATAATTTGCCAATATTAAACTTGCCTACAGATCTACCTCGTCCGTCAATTCAAAATTTTAAAGGTAGAACAGATTTTTTTCAATTATCAGCAGAACTTACCAAACAATTAAAGTCCTTAAGTCGTCAACAAGGAGTATCTTTGTTTATGACTTTATTAACGGCTTTTAAAATATTATTACATCGCTATACAGGACAAAAAGATATTGCTGTTGGTTCGCCAATTGCCAATCGAAATCTACCAGAAGTTAAAGACATAATTGGCTTTTTTGTTAATACCTTAGTTTTACGAAGTAACTTATCAAATAATCCTGGCTTTAGCGATTTATTGGCACAGGTAAAAACAACAGCTAATCAAGCATATCAACATCAAGAATTACCCTTCGGTAAACTTGTAGAGGAACTACATCCAAAACGTAACCTGAGTCAAAATCCTCTATTTCAGGTAATGATTCAGTTTCAAAATCAAGCATATCAACTACAAAATTCTCTTACTCCAGAATTCGCTATACCCAATCTAACTTTAAGCCAAGAATGGATTGATACGGGAGCGACAAAGTTCGATCTAACTTATCATTTAATCGAACGAGAAGATGGCATTATGACAGCTATTGAGTATCGTAGCGATCTATTTCAAGCCGATACTATCAAAAGAATGTTTGGACATTTCCAGACATTATTAACGGCTATTATCAAAAATCCAGAAGCTAGAATCTCAGAGCTATCAATTCTTACGAATTCTGAATCAAAGCAAATACTATTTGATTGGAATAAAACCGCAACAAAATTACCGTCGGAAGATTGCTTTTATCAGTTATTTGAGCAGCAGGTAAAACAAACCCCAGAGGAGATTGCAGTTGCAACTCTAGCAGGAGATTCTTTAACCTATCAAGAACTAAATAAAAGAGCCAATCAGCTAGCTATATATCTGCGCTTTCAAGGAGTAGTCCTCGAAACTAAAGTAGGAATTTGTTTAGAGCGATCGCCTGAATTAATAATTAGTTTATTAGCAATTCAAAAAACTGGTGCTACCTATATTCCCCTCGATCCGAATTATCCGCGATCACGACTCAAATATATCATTAATAATGCACAAATATCTACTATTTTAACCACCACAACAATAGCAAATAATTGTTTACCTGCATCATCTGAAAATGCTCTTATTTGCATTGAAAGAGACTTACCAAGAATCGAATCCTATTCCCACAGCAATCTATCAGTAAAGATAAATCCACAAAATTTAGCATACATCATCTATACATCAGGTTCGACGGGCAAACCAAAAGGGACAATGATTACTCACCAGGGATTAGTAAACTATCTAACCTGGGCGATTACCAAATATCCTATCGCCGAAGGAAATGGCTTCCCAGTTCATTCTTCCATTAGTTTTGATGCCACTATTACTAGTCTGTATACCGCTTTGTTAGTTGGGCAAAAGATAATTTTATTTCCCGAAGAAAATGAATTAGAAACCCTGAAAAACGTTCTTAATTCTGATAATAATTACAGTGCAATCAAACTGACTCCCGCTCACCTTAAAGCAGTTAGCAGTCTATCCACTAGCAAGAAAACAGTCAAACCAGCTCAAACATTCATAATTGGCGGAGAAGCCCTAACTAAAGATGCGATTGCCTATTGGCAAAAACGCGCTCCAAATAGCCAGTTTATCAACGAATATGGCCCTACAGAAACAGTAGTTGGATGTTGCGCTTATGAAATCCCCCGAAAAAGATTATTTAACAATCAGATTCCTATCGGTAATCCTATTGCCAATACTCAGCTTTACATTATGGATGAATACCTCCAACCCGTACCCGTTGGCATCCCAGGCGAGCTATATATTGGGGGGAATGGTGTTGCTCGCGGTTATCTACAGCAACCAGGATTAACTG
>CAKZYI010000303.1 GCA_937884735.1 uncultured Pleurocapsa sp. | reverse complement strand
ATATCATGGGGTTTATGGGGAAGACGTAGAAGCTGCTCTACGTTTTCTGTTTAATGCCATGTCTGCCAAGGAAACAGAAGGTTTTCCTTTCTCTGGAATTCCTGAAATGATTTACATGGATAATGGACCAATTACCCGCAGTTCTATTTTCCAGAAAGTGATGGGCTATTTGGGAGTTGAGATTTGCACCCATCTACCCCAAGGAAAAGATGGACGTAGAGTTACAGCTAGGTCAAAGGGTAAAGTAGAGCGACCATTTCGCACTGTCAAAGAGATGCACGAAACCCTCTACCATCTCCACGTACCAGAGACGGAAGCAGAAGCCAATGAATGGCTAATGCGTTTTCTGATTCATTACAACAGCAAACCCCATCGCAGCGAAAACCATTCTCGTCTGAATGATTGGGTGAAAAACTTACCCCCAGAAGGAATTAAATCTATGTGCAGTTGGGAGAGATTTTGTACCTTCGCCAGAGAACCAGAAAAACGCCGAGTCGGTATTGATGCCAGGATTACCGATATGGTCCTTATCATCCTGTAGGCAATCCCATTCCTCAAGGTCGCTATCGCAGCTTTAAGAAAACTACTACCCAGAAAAGAGTCGACCGCATTGAAGTTCTAGCAAAAAAACTATCTTTACCTCAGTCATCTACAGGAGTGGCTAAATTGCCAGCAATCGTTGAAAACGTACTTCCTTTCCCCGTTCAGTCCTTTGTTGACCCTGACCCTTTTGGCGAACTGTTCTTTGCTAATACCATTGCTGCCAAACACGCCATTGCCGATTACCTAGTCAAACCCTTAGCCAAGTTAACCTCAGAACAAATGTCAGCAGTCAACTCAATTCTCGAAACTACCCTCAATAAACAAGAAGTGATGAGCCAGATTCGGGATTATTTTAGCGATTCAACAGGGGAGGTGTAGGAGTGTTTAGCGAAGTGATGGAATATTTTGGCTTGGAAAAAGAACTCGACCATTTAGGTTATTTTGAAACCGAAGCCCAAGCTCATTTAGAAAAGGAGCTAAAAAAAATCATCGGTCAAGGTAGATTAATTGCCCTGTCTGGCATTGTTGGTTCTGGAAAAACAACTTTTCTACAACGCTTAATCAACGATTTAAGCAGCACTAAAGAAATCATTGTTTCCCGCTCTCTAGCTGTGGAGTCAGATAAAGTCAGCCTTTCTACCCTGATTACTGCGCTGTTTTACGATCTATCAACGGAGAAGGATTTGAAAGTCCCCACTCAACCTGAAAAGCGAGAAAGAAGACTGCTAGCATTGATTCAAAAATGCCATCGCGAACGCTTCGTCCGCCGACAGCTTCGCTGGCGAATCGCTCCAGCGATTGTAGCTTTGTTTGTAGATGATGCTTATGGACTGCATCACCGCACCTTAGTAGGGCTAAAACGATTAATCGAATTAGTTCGCCATAACGGAGGAACTTTGAGCGTTATTTTAGCAGGGCATCCCAAACTAAAAAATGACCTCAAAAGACCAGCCCTTGAAGAAATTGGCGGACGTACTAATGCTTTTGCCCTGGAAGGCATTCGCGGTCATCAAGAAGAATATATTGAATGGGTTTTGAAACAGGCTACTAAAAACAAACTTCAACCGACGGAGATTCTGACTCAAGAGGCAATTACTTTTCTGGGAGAGCGATTATCAACTCCCTTACAAATCGAGCAATATCTAACTCTGGCAATGACTGAAGCCTATCAAGTGGGAGTCAAACCCATTACTGCCGAGTTTATGGAAACGTTTTTAGCTATTGGTTTAGATGACCTCGAACCCAGCTTAATTCGTCACGGATACAATGCCAAAACTTTAGCTGAGTTGTTGAATGACAGGACTTCTGAGGTACGTTCTTTTCTGCACGGTCAATTACCTCCAGGGAGAACGACTGATATGCGAGAGCAGATGCTCAAGATTGGTATTCCTTTGTAAGTGTAGGTTTGATGAGGAGAGAAGAAATTATGACTGCGGAAGAATTACTTGAAAGGTATGCTGCTGGTGAAAGAGACTTTAGTGGATCTGATTTGAGAGGGGCTGATTTGAGAGGGGCTGATTTGAGAGGGGCTATTTTGTCTGGTATTACTTATTACTCTTCGCAAAGCTAACTTAAGGAATGCCGACCTCTCGGGGGCTATTTTGCACGGTTCTGGTTCGCTGCGTGCTGATTTCAGCAATGCTATTCTCAAAGGGGCTGACTTGAGTCCCATGAGCCTGGCTTATGCCAATCTAACTAATGCCGTTCTCAGATGCGCCAACCTTAGAGCTGTCAACTTCACCGAAGCCAATTTGACGGGTGCCAACCTTGAAAGTGCTAATTTGACTGACACTATTTTGAGGCGAGCTGAACTGGGAAGAACCAAGCGGGATTTTTCTATCATGATCGGGACTGATCTTGAAGGTGCTATTTTCAACGGCAAAGAAATCAAAGGATTGTTCTGTGCTTACGGAGCTTTCTACTACTACACTATTATGCCCGATGGTACTACTTTGGTTGGTCCTGAATATGGAAGATAAGAAATACTGAAAATTCAGAACTTGACTATCGAAGAGAGGTTTTGCAGATAATGTGAGCCAGAAATAAGTTTTGCGAGCCATTTGCAAATTAATCAGAGTCCATCTGCAATTATTGTGAGCCGAAGCCCAGATTTTTTGCAAATTAATGTGAGTCGAAAACGCGAGTTTTTGCGAGCCGAGGCTCTAGCTTTTGCAAGCCGTTACAGCTAGACGACGATCTGGGCGTACGCCCTGCGTTTCAAACTTCATCTAGCAATTAATCACAGAGGAGAATTACTTAATATAGCTTTGACAACGGGAAACATTGATGACCGCAAACCAGTTAAAGAATTACTGAAAGAACAGCATGGTCAGTTTTTCGGTGACAAAGGCTATATCTCAAAAACATTAGCTCGGGATCTGAGAGATTCAAATGTCATACTTGTCACCAAATTTAAAAAAAATATGAATAATCGGCTTATGACCTTGCTCGATAAGCAACTATTACGAAAAAGAGCAATCGTTGAATAAAGCTCTGGAGAGCTTCGACGTGCTTCGCACGGCGGAGTGCCGTAGGCACTCATTGAACAGTTAAAGCATATCAGCCAGATCGAACACTCACACCATCGTTCACCTACTAACTTTGTAGTTAATTTATTAGCTGGCTTAATTGCCTACTGTCATCGCTCGAAAAAACCATCTATTGCCGTTGATGACTTCGTTTTATCTACTCCTGCTTAACCCGAACTCACGTTATATATAAGAAGCAATATAACAGATAGTTTATTCTAGAAAGGTTTTGTATCATTATCATCAATATTGAGTACAAAAAATTATCTTGTCATATTAAAAGTGATCGCTTCTGAGACAAATAACTGACGTTACGCACCAATAACATTAACTAGCCATTAAATTTAGATTAATTCCCAAAACCTCGATCCAAACCTTCGCGTCGCAAGGAAGAGGTTTATCTGGATTGTAAACAACTCTACAGGGAGCAGGAATTTCTAACTGATGTACATAGCTTTTCTGCGCTCCCTTTATAGCAATTACAGGCTTTCTATCTTCAGGAGTTTTTTTGATATTTTGCTTAATCAGATTGCTATTAATATGAACAATTAGCTTTTGTGGCTTTTTGCTTGTTTTCTAAGTCCCTGGTTGTCCTCGTTTCGCTTTTTTTATCATTGGCATTCCATTATGTAAGGGAATCAACCAATAGCGACCTGATTTATAAGCCCCCACTACTCTTCCTTCGAGCAGCAATTTCCTGAAGGTGCGCGTTCCCTGTTCGCCGTCAGGTGGCAGAGCCTATCGGCTCAGAGCGTCGCTAGGCGCGACTTCGAGCTTTGCTCGTGCGGAACGCGCACCAAAAAAGAGATGCAGCTTGAGTGGTGAGTATGTACATGGATAAATTAAGTATTCCGAAGTAGCTCTACTATAGACATAGCAGAGATTCAAATCTCAATCAAAGATTTGTAATCTGAGCTAAATTATTTCAGATTAATACTCGCCAAAGAGCGATCGCAGTCTAAACTGCCACAAGACAGCGCAGATGCGCTATCGTCGGCGATCGCCTTCAATACAAAAGCGATCGCTTTAATTCAAATAATTATCTTACTAAACACCGACTTGAGATTCTACTTTCTTTTCTTCTTGTAAAGCAGCATAAAGACGGTTAAGGGCTTTAATGTAGGCTCTTGCAGATGCCACAATAATATCTGTATTAGCAGCACGTCCAGAATATACTCTCTCTTTATAACGGAGGCGAATAGTCACTTCACCTATCGCATCAATACCTGCGGTGACGGATTGAACAGAAAATTCGATTAGCTCGTTGGGGATATTAGTAACGCGGTTGATTGCTTTATAAATTGCATCAACTGGCCCTGTACCAATGGCTGCATCGGTTAGTTCTTCACCGTTTGGGGTACGAAGAGTCACGGTTGCCGTAGGACGAGAGCGATCGCCACAGGATATTTGTACTAGTTCTAAACGGAATAGTTCGGGAGGCTGGCGAATTTCATCGCTAACAATCGCTTCGATATCCCAGTCGCTAATTTCTTTTTTCTTATCAGCAACTTCTTTAAAACGCACAAAAGCTTTGTTAAGGTCGGTTTCAGAAAGCTCAAAACCTAATTCTTTTAAACGAGTGCGGAAAGCATTGCGTCCTGAATGTTTGCCTAAAACAAGCTGCTGATTTCCCGTTACGCCAATGGACTCTGCATCCATTATTTCGTAGGTTAGCTTATTTTTAAGTACTCCGTCTTGATGAATACCCGATTCGTGAGCAAAAGCATTGGCACCTACAATTGCTTTGTTGGGCTGTACCATTACCCCTGTACGATTGGATACTAGGCGAGAAGTTTTATAAATCTGCTTGGTATCAATGTTGGTCAAAGGCTCGGTCGATTCGGCGGGTTTACCCAAGAAAGGATTAAAGTACTGACGACGCACATGCAGAGCCATTACTAACTCTTCTAGGGCGGCATTTCCTGCTCTTTCACCAATACCGTTGATGGTGCATTCTAGCTGTCTTGCGCCGTTTTTAACTGCTTCTAAGAAATTAGCTACAGCCAAGCCTAAATCGTTATGACCGTGTACAGAAACAACTGCTTGGTCGATATTAGGTACATTATCGCAAATACCTTTAATCAATGCACCAAATTCAGTAGGAGTGGTATAACCTACAGTATCGGGAATATTAATTGTAGTTGCTCCACAGGCGATCGCAGCTTCTAATACCTGATAAAGATATTCCGAATCCGTCCGCACTGCATCCATCGGCGAGAACTCCACGTCATCCATAAAGGATTTGGCGTAAGTCACCATTTCTTGAGCAATATCTAATACTTCTGAGCGAGATTTTTTCAACTGATACTCAAGGTGAATATCAGATGTAGAAATGAAGGTGTGAATTCTACCTTTTTTCGCAGGTGCTAATGCTTCTGCTGCGGCTTTAATATCTGCTTTAATTGCTCTAGCTAAACTACAGATTACGGGGCCGTCTTGTGTACCTACCTGTGCAGCAATTTTCTGTACTGCCTCAAAATCCCCAGGGCTAGCAAAAGCAAATCCTGCTTCAATTACATCAACTCCCAGGCGGGATAGAGAATGGGCAATTTCCAGTTTTTCTTCAACGTTGAGAGTCGCGCCAGGAGATTGTTCTCCGTCTCTTAAAGTGGTGTCGAAAATAATAATGCGGTCTTGTGAATTGTCCATAATCTAAACTTTGTAGATCGTTATTGATAGATCGTTGCTAGTGGATTTTTGCTTAATTTAAAAGCTAATAGCTTTCTCTCAGTTTGTTCAAGATGCTTGTATTTGTGTATCCTGATTGAGCAACATTACTTAAGAATTATAGGCTATATCTTTGAAGAGAAAAACTAGAAAAAGCGATCAAGAAATAAACAAGTTGTTGTTTGATAATTAATGATTGATTGCCATTGTGATCAGTCCTTGCTGACCAACTAGAATTTCTCTAATCAAAGTGAACAATCCCACCCAAATAATTGGCGTAATATCTACCCCACCAATAGGAGCGACTATCTTACGTAGAGGGCGAAGAAATGGCTCTGTAGGTAGAACAACCAGGTTAAAAGGAAAACGAGTAAGCTCGGCTTGAGGATACCAAGTCAGGACGATTCTGAAGATAAATAGAATTGTCATTAATCCTAGTAAAAGACTAACTGCGATTGCGCCCAAACTTGATGGATTCATAGGTTTGATTGAAAGTAATACCATTGGTCAGCAATATTACGTAATGTAAATATCTATTATGTATTGTACTAGCATTTTGTGGTCTAAAAATCTAGAAATATTAACAATATAGAAAGACAGTCGCTCTTTATTCTGTCTTCTTTTGACCCCGATCCCCTTACAATATAAACTGAAGCTTTAGTAAAAAGTGATATTGTAATTGATTTTAGTTTTGGTTAAAAAACTTTTAGAATTACAAAACAACGTAAATTAATAGTAGATAGACAAAAAATAGTCAGGATAAAAAATATGACTCCTTCATTAACTAATTTTCTTTTAAGTATTGGATTGGGTGCAGTTATTGTGGTTATCCCCGCAACCATAGCTTTGATCGTTCTCAGCCAAAGTGACAAAATCAAACGCAGATCTTAATCTAGGGCATTGATTGCCAATAAAATATTATTAATTTTTAAGCGACGGAAACGTTCTCTAAATCGAGAACAGGTAGCACTACCTAAGTTCCGTCGTTATATTTTTATCGGGTTGGCTCTTCGTTTCTATATGAGCTTTAAGATAGAACAGTTATAACCATTCTGGGTAAATTATATTTGTACATCCCTTAAGATGAGTATATAAATATTCTTACTCACAACTATGAGAACCAGATTAGGAGAATTGTAATGGTCAATTTTGGGCTGAATGCAGCAGCTATATTAGGTTTATTCTTAGCAGTAGCGGGAGCAGGTTTGTTTTTCCTGCGCTCAATTCGCCCAGAGTTAGCAAGGGATTATGATATATTTTTTGCTGCGGTGGGTTTGCTTTGTGGAATTATCTTACTCTTCAATGGTTGGCGACTAGACCCTATTCTGCAATTCGGACAGTTTTTGTTAACAGGAACAGCAATTTTCTTTGCTTTTGAAAGTATTAGAATGCGGGGAGTGGCAACAGAACAAGCTAGACGCAATACTCCAACGGTAGATCGCGATCGCACTGTCAGTAGAACAAGGGTATATACTGAAGCAGAATTTGACCAAATCGACCCCTATGACGATGTATATGAGGGTGCCAAGCCCAATTACAATAGTCCAAGATTAAGAGGCTATGACGAACCCAACCCTCGCTCTTCCCGTCGTCCAGATACTCGAAGAAGACCATCTCCTGCTACGGATATTAGAGATGAACCCCGACGCACCGCCAGTCGCAATCGTCCCGAACCTCAAGATTATGCCGAACGAACTAATAAAAACGATCGCTATCCAGAAAGAGATAGTCGTCCTCGTCGTCGTCCTAGCCCACCTCCTGTCGATGATTACAGCAGTCGTGTTTCCAGAGACGAGTGGGCAGACACACCCCGCACCTCACCTCGTTCTCGCCCTCGTCCAACCAGAGACGATGTTTATTCTAATCCCACCCCACCAGCTACCGCCAGACGTAGACCAAGCCCAGCGGATTTGGGCAGAAGCTATGAACCAGAAGATAGCTATGATGGCGATGACAGATATGATTCAGATAACTTAGGAAGCAGCTATGATGATGCTGGTATGGGTAGAGGTTATGAAGAAGATGAAGCACCCATTCCTGGTGATTATGTAGTGGATTATCAGCCTTTGGATGATGCTGGATCTGATTATTCAGATGATTATGATGATTCTCCCCAAGATGACTATGACAATTACGATAATCGAGGCGATAACAATCCTGGAGATGATTATAGAGATCGCCCTGATACTCGTACACCAATTAACTTCGATAAATAGTAATTTTATTTTTAAATAGATAATGTGTGGCGATCGCTTTTTGTCTAGCTATTTAGTTTATCCTATCGAATAAATTATTTATCCAGGCAATGAATTTGAAAGCGATCGCATTTTTATAGGACAGTACTTTTGCGGTGATAGCCTGCCCCTTTGGCATTCCTGGTTTTTCTTGTAGTGCTAACCAGCTATGAATCAAAGCTTTTTGACGATGGGTTAAAGAATAAAGATTAATTTTTTCTGTCTCAATTTCTTTTAAAAGAGATTCTACTTTCTCCCTTAACTTGTCTTCGGTGGGAATAAGATAGCCAACAAAATCTTCTAACATTCCTGGTAACTTATTGTCAGGCATCAACCACACGCCTATTTTAGGTTTTTCTGGTTGAGCATCGATCCAGCCATCTTCAGGGGGTATTTTTGGAATATTTTGATAGCCGAACTTATTTAACCTATCAGTTACTGCTTGCCATCGGGCTGCAACATCAAAATCTGCATCAACTACGATACCTAAAGTTTCTAAATTCTCTTCTGCTAACTTTACTGGCAAAGTTTTTAATAAATTCTCAATACCTCCTTGAATAGGAAAGACAAAAGAAAATAAATCGGATATCTTATGCTGTTTACATAAAGCGTCAATGACTTGCTTATCAGAATTGCCTTCAACTAATAATTGATTGGGTGTAGATTTTGACTGTCGAGATTTTAACATCAACGAACCTCAATACCTTCACGAGTAGCCACATCTAAATCATCTGCATCATATTCTACAGCTCGAAGTTTTCCGTACTTACTATCTAGGCGGAATAATTTACCAATGGACTTATTTTCTACCTGAGATTATGCTTCTTGAAAAGCAGCAATACAATCCCAACAAAGGGTAGTAGCAAATACCTGTACGTTTAATTCTTTTGCGGTTTCTAATATTAAACGCCACATATCTGTTTGTGCTTCGTAATGCAGTCCTGTTTCTATTTCATCTACTAGCAAAACTCCATCTTCTGCTGTTACCAATGACATGGCTAATGTCAAAATACGATACATACCATCTCCCATACTACTTAGAGGGATTGGGGATTCTATATTTTTAAGTTTTAATCTAATTAAATTAGCATTATTACTACTGGAAAAGCTTATTCTTTCTAGATTACTATCAATAATTTTTAAGGCTTCAATGATTTTATTTTCTTTTGGAGTTAGATCGATTGCATCCCACATCAACGTTACTTTATCAAACAAAAATTTATTTATAGAAACAAAAATGCAATTACTAATTTTTGTTCCTGTTTGCATATAATTATTTCTTTTTATTCGTCTATTAATTTCAATGTATTCTTCGTTTTCAAGACTTATGATATTATTTTTATTTGATTTTTATATAATTTTATTGTCATCTTAAGCTACCAAAGAATATTCTTCACTAAAATGCAAAGATTTTCGAGAATGCTCAAAACTATATTTTTCTTGATTTATATAAAAGAAATTAAGAATTATCTGTTGATAAACACTTTGATTAGAAGCAATTTTAATCTTATCTTGTTGATTTACGTTGCGACCATAGAATAAATGATTGACAGAATAAAACAATGTATCGTCATCAAAAAAATAAGTAGTACGATTATCTATTATTTCCATTAATGTTGCTTTTTTATCAGAATTAACTAATAAATAAATAGCTTCTAATAAACTTGTTTTTCCACTATTATTATTACCGACAAAAAGGTTAACCTGTTCTAAACCATCAATATGAAAATTGTCAAAGCAACGATAGTTTTGAACAGTAAGATCGCGTAACATACTTACCTCTGTGTTGAGATGCGCTAGATGATGATTATATCGAAATTAAAACTTGTGTAACCCATAACTGACAATCATCGTTTTTTGGTGGGCAATAGAAGTTTGTGAGAAGTAGTTATGCATATTTACTTTTGTTGCCCACCCTACTACTCTGAAGGGAGGTTTCATAAAATGCCCTTACTCCATTGCACCATTATTTTCCAAATACTCTTTTGCCACCTGTGGTTTACCCCAAATAACCGTTTCCTTTTTATAAATTACCATCCCTGGTTTTGCACCCTTAGGTTTGTAAACATCCTTTGGTTTGGTGTAGGTTACTGGAACTTGTTCGCTTTCGCGAGCTTGACTATAGTAAGCAGTAAGATCGGCGGTAAACTGTAAGTCGGCTTCGCTGGCTACTGCACCAGGATCGAGGCGCAACAATACATGACTTCCTGGTATTTCTTGAGTATGAAACCAGAGGTCATATTCAACTGCAGTGCGAAAGGTTAAGATATCGTTTTGACGGTTGTTACGACCAACCCAAACTTCATACCCTGAAGGAGATTTATAACGGTATGGTTGTGAATCTTTATCTTCTTTTCGACTGTCTCCCTGACGTTCGTTAGTAAGATAGTTTTGTTGGATTAATTCGTCTTTGATTTCGGCTAATGCTTGCAAATCTTCGGCGGTTTGTTTTTCATTTTGCAGTTGATTGAGAGATGTTTGTACTTGAGATAGGTAATTAATCTCTGTTTCTACTTCAGCTAATAAAGGCACTACTGCATCTTTTGCCCGCTTTAGTTTCTGGCTAGTTTTATAAATGGCTTGGGCGTTTTGTGCGGGGTTTTTCTCTACATTTAGCTTTATTTTGACGGGTTCGCCTGTTTCAAAGTCTTCTATAGTTATTGACTTCATTCCTGGCTGGATTTCGTGGAGATGCGCCATTAACAAATCCCCTTTGTGACGATAGTCTTCCGCGTCTTTTGATTGTTCTAAACGATCGCGAAATGTTTTTGCTTTAACGTTGAGTTTTTTAAGTAAGTTGTTTAACTTTTTGCGAAAATAAGAGAAACTTTGCGAGAGAATTTTAAGATTTGCGGAAACCGAAGTCTTTCGGTATCCAAATTCCTCTCTCAAATCTCCCAGGATCTCGCCGATCGCTGGAGTTGAAAATGGCTTGCAGTCGCCCGGCGCCATTCGGGGATGCTTGCTTCTGCTCCGCAGGGGGATAGGGCCCAACATAAAGGTGTTCAGATCACTCATAAATTTTGATTTGCAACAACTCACTCATTGAAAAATTTGAATG
>CAKZYI010000302.1 GCA_937884735.1 uncultured Pleurocapsa sp. | reverse complement strand
AGAGCTGAATAATGGCTGTATTTGCTGCACTATTAATGATGACTTAGTTAAAACCGTCCATAAAATTTTAGAGCGCAAAGAAAAACTAGATTATTTGATTGTAGAGACTACAGGAGTAGCCGATCCCGTACCAGTAGCCGTTACTTTTTTGAGTACGGAATTACGAGGTAAAACTCGCTTAGACTCTATTATTACCATGGTTGATTGTGATAATTTTTATGCTAAGGCAAAACAAAATAGTACTGTGGCATATCAGCAAATCACCCACGGAGATATTATCTTACTCAATAAAACCGATCTGGCGGAATCAGCAACAGTTGATCGCATTGAAAAACAAATTCGCCAACATCGAGGTGATGCGAAAATAATCAGAACTGTGAAGGGAGAAATTGCTTTACCTCTAATTCTAAGTGTAGGTTTATTTGAATCAGACCGTTATTTTCTAGAAGAAACAGGTCATTCCGAACACCATCATGACCATCACGAGGATAGTCACCATCACCACGAGCATAATCACGACCATCACGAAAATAATCATCATCACCACGAGCATAATCACGAACATCATCATCATTCGGATCATCTACATGAGGATGGTTTCACTTCTCTATCTTTTGAAACAGAACAGCCTTTAGATATTCGTAAATTTCAATATTTTCTGGATAACCAACTACCCGAATCAGTCTTTAGAGCTAAGGGTATTTTATGGTTAGAAGGAAGTAATGCTCGTCATATTTTTCATCTCAGTGGAAAGCGTTTTGGTATTGAAGATGATGAATGGAAAGGTATGCCTAGAAATCAATTAGTTTTTATCGGACAGAATTTAGAACGAGAGAAATTACGAGAATTACTAGAAGGTTGCGTTTGTTAATATAAGAATGTATGCCTGCAAAAAGCTTTAAAATAGCAATTAAAGACATCAGTTAAATCAAGATCGATGGAAGCCATTACTATTCCCAAGGGATTCCGAGTAACTCCAGAACAATTCGACCAACTAGCACAAGCCGAACAACTAGCACGCATGGAGTTAACTAAAGATGGAGAATTAATCGTTATGAGTCCGAGAGGAACAGCAGGAGGAAAAAACTTTAATCTATATCTAGATTTAGGAATTTGGAATCGTCAAACCAAATTAGGACAGGCTTTTGATTCTTCGACTATCTTTATTTTATCTAATGGCGCGAGAAGAAGTCCCGATGTTAGCTGGATTAAACTAGAACGATGGAATCAACTAACCCAAGCACAACAAGATGGTTTTCCTCTTATTGCTCCTGATTTTGTTATTGAATTAGTAAGTCCTAGTGACCTGAAAAATCAAAGATACAAGGACTTACAGGCTAAAATGAAGGAATATTTAAACAATGGCGTGAAACTTGGATGGTTAATCGAGCCATCAGCGAAAACGGTTGAAATATATAGAGTTGGACAACAGGTAGAGATTTTAAACAATCCTCAAACTCTATCAGGAGAGGATGTTTTACCTGGGTTTGTTTTAGATTTAAGTGAAATTTTTTGATGTTTAAGAATAATGAAGGTGTTGTGAAAAAAGATGAAATATGATGCAAGCCAAATTAGGTTGAAACATATTCCTAAGCTTGAGCAAATAAGAGATGCAACTTGCTATCGTAAATATCTTTATTTCTTTAGTACCTTGCTACCTCAACAAAATTATATTGACTAAATAGCGAATGATTTGGAACAAAAGTTTATATTCTCTACAGAGCAGTTTGATATTCTTCAAGATATTGAGATTCGAGCGTCTTTCATTATCAAACGGTTAGACGATTACCAAGCTTAAGTTAGCATCTTGACAACTCAGACAGAAGAAAGCTGTGTCTATATCTTCGGCATTTACACCCTACCGCCTAAACTGGAAAAAACTTTTGGAACTGTACACTCAATTCAAGGACAATCACGAGAAACTTGGATTTATGAACATTCTAAATGACATTTACAAAGTAATAGCTTGTAAACTTGGCATAGTCAACTAAACCATGATTGCACAAGACTGTTGAGAGCAATCGGTTAGGATTGAAAAGATAATTGCAGCCGATGAATGTTGTTGTTAAAAATTGAGTTGTATTATATTAACAAAAAATGCTGGCTTCTCCATTGGGGCGATCAATTAAAGTAATTCCCTTTTGTTGTAATCGTTCTAAAGATGCGATCGCTTTGGGCATAATCTTTTACTTTTCTCGCTTCATTAGACAAACATAGTGTGTTGACTCATCTTGATTAAGGTTGAATATTTTGCTATTTTGCTTTTAATCGATCAATATCTGACTGTTGTATTTCCGCAATTGATTTATGAATTTTGTATTGTTTTGGAAGTTGTTCCATAATTATAATCGCTGTATCAATGGGCGAACAGCCTGGTTCGTGACAGGTTAATTGATTTAAAGAAATAGTAACTTGTTCGTCTAGATTTAAAATCTCAGTTATCCAAGTTTTTACTTGTTTTACCTTTGCAGGATCGGCTTTTAAATTACTTCAAGAAAATAAATCCATTACAATTACCAGGGTAAATTGGGTAAACCAAATTTATTATTAACTACCAATTCTGCCAAACAGTCATTAAGCTGATGTTTAATTAGAGACTCATCCAAATTGCGCCCGATGAATACAAGTTCATTTTTTGGTTGAGTTTTCCACTCATCATCTTTCAGATCGTAGCGAGGTCCACTAAGTTGAAAAATATGTCGTGCAGGACTTTCTTGAAACCATAATATTCCCTTTGCACGAAAAATATCATTTGATAATTGTTCGATGAGAAAATGTTCAAATTTCTCAAGTTTAAACGGGCGATCGCTTTTAAAGGAAACGAAATTAAAACCATCATTGTCTAAATGATTATTGAAAGCAGATTTATCCCGTCGAAACTCGCAAATTTCAGCTTGATAGTTATTTGCTTGAGTCAAACCTATATCTAAAATTAACGGTAAAGGGACGTTGCCATGTTCACTCTCTAAAATTCTAAATCCTGGTTTAATATCTTCAATAAATGCTTTTGATTCGGTAATTTTTTCGCCCGTTGCTAAATCAATATTATTTAAAATGACCATATCGCCGTATTTAATTTGGCTTAATGCCGCATCACTATCAAAATGTATAGCATCAAAAGCTGCTGCATCTATAACTGTAATTACTGCGTCAATCCTAGTGAAAAACTGTAATTCTGTAGAGAAAAAAGTAATAATTATTGGCAGCGGATCGGCTAATCCTGTGGTTTCAATTACCAAATAATCTACTTTTTCTTCCCTTTCTAAAACCCGATAAACTGCATCTACCAAACTGTCGTTAATGGTACAGCAAATACAACCATTGTCCAGCTCTACTATATCCGATTCTACTGAAATTAACAGTTGCTCGTCAATATTAATATCGCCAAATTCATTGACTAATACCGCTACTTTTAAATTTTCTCTATTTTGTAAAATTTGATTGAGTAAGGTGGTTTTTCCGCTACCTAAGAAACCAGTAATTATCGTTACTGGCATTCCGCTTTTGGGTAAGGATGGCAAGGCATCGGACAGGTTGTAGTTGAGGCGAGTCATAATTTTAGGTTAGTTCGTCTCGGAATATTTTGATAATGATTCTCATTCTATCTCGTTCTGAAAATCTAAGGACACGGATTTTAGGTTTTCTTGAAGTCTCTAGCAAATCGTGTGGAATTGACAATTTTATGAGAACGATTATCATTATTATTAAGAGAAAGCATTTAAAATATCTATGAAAGTCCCATTATTCTTGGCGAGTAACCGTAGAGCTATTGTTTCTATAATCTCTTTACTAGCAATTTCTAAATCTGGTAATGCTGTCGAAGCCACTAAGGTAGAATCACTCCCAATCAAAGAATCTTTTAGCCCTAACCAAGCAACATCACAAGAATCTCTCAAAGCCTGTGTCCGTCATCCCAAATTAGCTCAACATTTCTGCGCTGAAGCTCAACAAATGCAGAATGTTCGGAAAAATATCCCAGAAATCGATCCAGTAACTCGCCCTGAAGATGCTTTATTAAATGTTACTGATGAAGAAAGTGATACTGCTGTAGAAATATTTGGTTGTGATTGTATTGCATCCATTAACTGTTTGCGTCGTCTTCGCAATAAATTGCCTTAATTAAGTTGATTGTGCTTATGCATAGCCGAGCGATGCCTACGGCTAACTTCGTAATCGCATTTTCTCGAATCTCTAAAAATATTATTTGATAAAATCAATACAGCTAAATACACAAGCCGTATTTTTATGAAAAGTTCCGATATTCAGTATGTATCCGATGAAAAAGGCGATGCCTATGGCTAGCTTTATGCGAAGCGGTATCCTTTAGGGCGCAATCGCATTGCTGTCATAGTTCCCATTGAAATATGGAAAGATCTAATTGGGGAAGATGAAACTAACTATTTACTGAGAAGTAAAACCATGAAAAAGAGACTTCTGGAAGCTAAGGAGCGTCAAACTGGAATATCTTTAGAGGAAGCCTGCCCTAAAGGATACCTAAAGGATACACCTGCGGATAACCGCTTCGCATATGAGAAACTTGGAATTTGATTCTGCTGGATTTGAAGATTTAGCGTGGTGGGTAGAAAAAGACCGTAAAAAAGCTCTTAAAATCATCAAACTTATTAAAGAAATATAGAAAAGTCCTTTTAGGGGTATTGGTAAACTAGAACCATTAAAACACGACTTATCTAGTGCGCGCATCGAAGATTCGGCAGTCCTCGTTAGACGACGATCTGCGCGCCCGCGCTGCGTCGAGAAGAATCGATGGCGAAATCGTTTAGTTTATAAAGTTTCAAAAGGAAAAATTAGAATTTTCGCTTGTCGTTATCACTACTAACAAACTGTTATCTGTTAGAAAGGTACTTTGCAATAAAACTATCAAAGGCGATCGCTTTTCTCCTAAAGCTTAACTGTAGGTAATTTATTTGAGTTAGGAGTATTTTTTTGCGATCATCGATGTGCGATTTTACGCTCAAAAGTTAGAATCATTGTTCGATAGCTATAAACATTGATTCCTATGTTCATAAAAAATTAGCATAGATTGGGTTTGTTAGTCTTTTAAGCTTATCTATCGTTTCATGTAGCAAACAAATTGATCGTCAACAACTGGCAACAGACTCAGATAATAAAGTAACTAACGATCAAAAATTAATATACTATGCAAACGACCTTGAGATTATCGTCATAATTTTTCTCAAGGTAAGTATCCAAATTTTCAAACATTTGAAAAATGACTTGAGAGAAAGAAGTTTCAGTATAAGGCATCTTGGCAAATCTATAATTCTGTTATGGCAATTGTAAATTTATCCTCTTTTTTTGATTTCCATAATTTAAGCAGCGATCGCACTTATTTACAATTGTGTCGGGTTGGGGGCATCACCATAAACTGTTTTAGGATCAAATGTTTTTTCTTCTTCCGTAAACACTAACTGAATTGGTTGCTGTGAAGCGATCGCACTTTGACCCGTAGGAATACGGCGATAAAAACAAGAACGATAGCCTACGTGACAACTAGCTCCAGAGCCAGCTACTTTAACCTGCATCCACAGACAATCTTGGTCGTCATCGATAGTCAACTGCTGTACTTTTTGTACCAGCCCACTAGATTGACCTTTATGCCATAGCTGCTGACGACTACGGCTATAATAATGAGCCTCTCCCGTTTCAATGGTTTGAACTAACGCCTCCTCATTCATATAGGCGTGCATTAGCACTTCACCCGTGTTGACATCGGTGGTAATTACTGGAATCAAACCTTTGGCATCAAATTTGGGAGCAAGTAATAATCCTTCCTCAACTTGTTCAACAGAAGTGCGGGTAGTAAATAGGGGATTCATGTTAGCTAAATTTTGTAATTTTGATAATCATTATCATATAAAAATAATGGTTAATCTATCTAAGAATTTTGACTGTAAAGCGATCGAGCAATTGGTTTAAATAGTCAGGTATATGGGAATATTTATGAGGTTCATTACAGTTTTGGCAGTCTGAATAAAACTCGCAGTCTGGTGAAATCTTTCCCGTATTGCCATCGACAAAAACATTCCAATATTTACCTACCAAACCGATAATACTAATGTTAATCATCCACTCATTATTATCAAAACAGGTTGCACCTACAACCTCAAACAAGTGACGATGTTCTGGAAATACTTCCAGATTTGACAAGAGATAATCGAGGGCTGTTTGTTTGATAGTGGTTGGTTCTAACATATAGGTGTAATCTTAAGTGGCTACATAGGCAGTATGGTGAACTTTCAGCCAATCACAGAGAAATCGATCTCCTAAAATTTCTCTCATATCGTCGCTTTGATAAATTTCTAATACCGCTTCGGCTAAAGCTTCAAATAAAAGCAATTCCCCAGGAAAAACAACTCGTTCAAAATACCAATGAGGAATATTAGTAATCCGAATAATTTGCACGGTTGAAGTTCTATTTTGATAGCTACAGAGAATATTTTGACCGTATTTATCTGGCAATCTGTTGAGAATTTGACTCATAATTTACTTCCTATTGATATTTGATAAAGGTATTTAAAAAGAGCAAAGCTTATTAGTTGTTAGTTGTTACTTAATTAATAATCCTCCCCAAGCAAGTAATAAAGAAAAAATCACCCCAGCGATCGCCTGTCTACCTAACAGCAATAAAGCAAATCGGGGAGACTGTTCTCGCATAATGGTTAACAGAGTAACGAAACACGGTAGCAAGACTCCTGCTAGCTCCACCACAGTCAAAACCTGCAAGGGAGTTAACATAGCCAAGGTTTCGGGTTCGGCAAACAGTAGCAGTCCATCTTTGCGAATAGAAGCTAAAACAATCGGCAATGAGGCTTCAGGAGGTAGGTTAAATAATCCCATTAAAGGATTGATAATATTGGCTAAAGTTGCGATCGCTCCTAAGCAATTCAACACCGAAGCAATAACAGTTATAACTAAAAAGATGGGAATCGCATTAAACAAAAATTGATTAATAGTTGACTTAGCTTCGCGCCAAATTACTGACCAACGTGGAAATTCTAAAAATGTCCTTCCTTCAATTACTAGGGGATTCTGACTCGATTTAGCTGTAGGGTCAGAAATGATGCGAGTGTATATTAAGGTAGTTGCGGTTAAGTACAGCAGATATGGAATTATCAAATAAGGTAACGAAGCCGCACTAAACACCCCTAAAGTTGCGCCAAACTGATAAGAACAAGCCGAACCAAAAGCGATCGCCGAAATACAAGTTCCTCTAGAACAACTAGAACAGGCACGAGTACTAATTACCGCAGGAACATTACACCCCATACCCATAATCACTCGTACTAAATCCCGTCCCGATAACCCGAACGGACGGAGTAAAGGATCGAGAGCAATGGTAATTCGTTCTATCAACCCACTAGCTTTATATGCGCCCAAAAACAGAGCATAAAGAATTACTGTAGGCATCGCCCAAATAAACAGCAACGGACTCATAGTTATCAGTCCATATTGACCTATCAGTATTTCTCTTAACCAGATTGGGAGTTGGGATAAAGATTTAATAATGGGAGAGATCGCACTTTGGACTATAGGATCTGCTAAAGTCGCAAAGGAGTTAGCACCCCAGACAGCAATAATCGCAGGAATAAGTAATAAAGTGATCGCCAATAACCATCCCAGGTTCGGATGTTCTAACAGTGTTGGGTGTGGTTTTATACACCAGCCAGCCCTTGTCGGAATCCATTGCGTGGGAAAAGAATTAGGTTCTTGCAGAGAAGCCAAAATATAGTTTTTTTGTTCTGTAGTAATGTGGCGGGCATCTACAGTGACAATGCTCAGGTTAGAAGTTTCCGTCCATTCTCGAATGACTTGCTGAGTTTTAGCTGTCGATAATACCTTATCCCAGAAAGTAATGACTATAGTACCCCGCTTGTCTGCCACCAAGGGTAATAAATCGGCTAAATCTCGATCTACGTCCGTTGCCTTGACTACCAATAGCACGGTGTCATTTTCTTGTAGTTGTCTTAAAGCTTTCTTCGTAGTTACGCTGTCGGAACGGTAGAGAATTCCTGGGGTATCGATAAAGGTATGAGCTTCAGATTGATAAGTATCGCAAGCTACTGTAGAACCGCGAAAATTGGCACTATAAGCAGATTTGCCCGTCAGAGAAGCAATTAGTTGAGACTTGCCCGTACTTTCTTTACCAATGACCACAATGCAATCACGCTTTAATCTTGACCGAGAGGGATGCGCGGGAAACCCGCGCATATCCAATCGAGGTGTTGACGGCGTAAAAATATTCATCTTATAACTGGTGTTACACAACGATCAATTTGCTAGAACTGGAACAAAGGGCTTGCACCCATGCAGGTTAAAGAACTAGATCGAAATCTTCTACTTACTGAATCGAAACTATTTATCGTCGTCTTGCGTTACGTCAATTTTTTAACGGCTGCGCCGTAGCTAAAAGCTAAAAGCTTTTTTAACAAACACAATCGTTATTACAGCAAGAAAGATCATCTAAGAACAAACCTTCTCGGCGATAGGCTTCTAAGGTCGTCGTATCGATTCCCAGACGTTGCGCGATCGCATTTCCGACCACAGCAAATCGCTGCCGAAATTTGTAAATAAAGCAAAAAATCAACTCTCCGTGACGCACCGAAGGACCGACGACAAATAATCCTGGAGTTAAGGTAGATTCATCTTCTTCAGTCAGGGCTGCATAGCCATTTGACCAGTCAAATAGAGGTGCGATTTGTTTTAAACTGCTATCAAACCCCGTACAGAGAATTGGCGGTGTAGAACTAAACCACTGTTCGTACTCACTCTCCACCACATATCCATTTTTAACAGCCTTGACTGCTTCAATGTGCTGTTCCCCAATTAGTTCGACCCGCCCCATAGAATAAGCTATTTCTAAGCGTTTTAGACTATAAGGAGACAGAGAAACACTAGGATCTGAGTCTAAGTTTGACCAGCTACTAGTGCGATCTAGCAACTTTACTTTTTTCCCTAATGCTGCCAAATTTGACGCTGCATCTACACCGCTTTCATAGCCTCCGACAACTATAAATTCGTCCCCCTCAAGCTCTGTCCAAGAACGTATTTGGGAATTATGGATACATAATTTTGCCCCTGGAAAAGGATTAAGATTGGGATATTGAAACTCTCCTGCTGCCCAAATCACAAACTGCGATCGCAACTCACCCTTAGAAGTTTCCAAGACAAAGCCTTTGCATTGAGGTAAAGCTGCAATAGTTTTCTCATCTGTCTCGGCTTTTACAGGTAGTTGAAAATGGTCTGCTACAGTCTCTAGATACAGGGCGTATTCTTTTCCCGAAAGGTGTTCCTCTCGGAAACTGAGGGCGGGAGAAGTGTTTAAAACTACTGCGTTAAGATCCAGCAGTCCAAAACCATGACTGGGAAACGACGGCGTAATAAATCGCATTTCTTCAGCCCAACGGCTAAAAGAAGCCCCTACTTGATGTCGTTCTAAAATGACAAAGTTTTCAATTCCTAAATCTTTTAATACTACCCCACAGCCAATTCCAGCAGCCCCAGCCCCCACAATTACAACTTCAAAGCGATCGTTCGTTTTGTTCACCACCAGACAATTTTGAATGAATACCTTATGATAATGATAATCATTCTATAAAGAAAAAGCTTGCTATCTAACAAAAAATCGAAGAAGAGAGTGCAGCAGCGATCGCACTAGGTAGTAATCTGTGACCCTGTGACCGTTAGCGAAGAGGGAGGTGATTAGGCGACCCCTAACCTTCGGATCGCATTTTGTCCGATCCTCGGATTTGAACCTGCAGCGAGAGAGGACATGGATTTAGTTCGACAATTTTGGGAAAAATTTTCTTGAGAGATGTTATCTGGGCTATGGCTTCTTGAACGGCGCTGATGCGCCAGCGTCTCTGGAAGAGACTTTGCATCCGAAGGATGCTGTGTTGTTCATGGGACAAAGGCACGGACGCTTTGCGTCTCAGTCGTCTAACGACGATCTTCACGGAGTGCTGTGCCGCATGTGACCCCCAAGACCACACTTGACCGAAGGAAATCCTTCAGGGCATCGCTTTATTTGGGGTATATGGTTGCATTCTTTTAACGGGCTACGCCCTAGCTAAAAGCTCTTAGCCATTAGTTTTTAGAGTGCGCGGATTCAAGTCACCTCTTCTATCTCGGAGTAATGAAGAGTCTCGATTAATTGGTAGATTTAGACTACTAATTAATTAGCTAACGGCTAACGGCTAAAAGCTAAAATCGAAGCGTTTAATTACTGAAAGTAAATGTCTTGAATTTTTGAGAAAGGCAATTATTGCTCAAATTCCTAGTTAATTATCTAAATGATTAGGAAAATAATATCTCATTTTAAATTGCAGATTTCAAGATGCGATCGCTATTTCAAATCTCTTGTAATCTATTGTAATTTTTGGTCAGAATTTCAGCTACCAGCAAATCACCAGCACTTCTCAAAAGTTTAATTCATTCATTAAACAATGATTGGAGCGATCGCGTTATCATCAAACCCTTATCCTGTATGGCAGCCTGTCGTCGTTCCTGCGCGGTAACTCTGGCTGCTAATGATAAGTTGACCTTTATCTTTGATCGACTTTCGCCTGTTGAGTCTGCACCCGAACTATTAGAATTTATCGAACAATACGTTACTATGTCCCAGGTAAAAGTTCCTTACCGAGAACGTTGTCGAACTATTCAGCAGGCTACCTCTTTTATCTTACCGCCTTTATCAAGCTCATCGTAAATTATGTAGTTACCGATAAATCAACCTTAGTTAACTATCTATTATGTTATTATTTGAGAATGATTATCATTATATAATTTTATGACGATGGTAGATGACACCCAACTCATTCCCATTATTGAAGTTTTAGAAGGGTTGGAATCCTTGATGGATCGAACCCCTTCGGACGATATCGAAGAAATTCTGCTGGTAGCTTGGCTCAAGATCGGTAACACCTTACCAGAGGACTTTTTGGCAGCAACCCGTGAAGATGCCAGTGCTGCTGGACTACGCCGTTACCTCCGAGTAAAGGCATTTTTTGATGACCCAATTCAGCAT
>CAKZYI010000301.1 GCA_937884735.1 uncultured Pleurocapsa sp. | reverse complement strand
TTCTATTCTTGCCAGGGAATATGATGCCGAAGTTTCTTTGGTCGCCCAAGCAGGTGTCCCTCTAGTTAATGGTTTTGGCTATTGGAATAATTTTTGGAATAATGGCACGGGGGGAGAAGCAATATACGATAAGGTCAAACCTTTGCACAATGCTTCTGTTTGGGATTTTAGTAATTATTCTCCCGACTTAGTGATTATGGCTTATGGTCAAAATGACTCTTCAACGGTGGGCAACAATTTATCGAAGGAAGAATGGAAGGGTCGCTATAAACAAATGATTGCTAACTTGAGAGCCAAACACCCTGATTCTTATTTTATCGGCATGTTTCCTGCTATGTTTCACAATCCTCAATGGGATAGTTATATCACAGAAGCGATCGCTGAATATCGTCTTGAGAACAACGACGAGAAAATCTTTTCTTTGATTCACCAACAGCTTACTCCTGGTCATCCTCGCATTAGCGAACAAGAAACTATGGCAGATACTTTAAAAGAGTTTATTGACGGTACCCTTACTGATAATGGTTTTAATTGGGATGTTAATTAATTTTTTAAAATAAAATACTTTAGTTAAATTGCCTTGATAATTTTACAGATAAGCTACTGTTAGACTCCAAGGCTTTACTAAAGACAGATCTACAACTTTATTTTTAGCGATCGCTATTTTATATTCAAAAGCTAGTTATTGAACATACTTAGTTATATCTTCTCCACAGTCGTCAGCTAAATAAGATAAGGAACGAAAGCGCAGCATTGTAAACTGCTCGTATAAGGGATTTAGCTTACATAAAGGAGGAATGTGAGCAATTGTGCGTCCAAACAAGTTTATATCTCGCTCAAAAGGACACTGGGGCGGGATTACCTTACAAACAAACTTAGCTAGGCGAGGATCTTTTACTTCCATTCCTTCTAGCCAGTCTTTAATTGGATACAGTACATCAACACCGCCTTTTGATTTTTCAGCAGGTGGAGTCAAAGGAGAAGCAGCACCAGTGGTTTCTTGTTCTTCTTCGGGGTGATAAAGAGTACTTTCTAAAGATTTGAGAGCCTCTACCTCAATCTCTAAAGCATCGCAAAACTGATGCAGCAATTCGTATTCAGGAGTAGAATAAACTCCATCCGCTACGGCTACCAATACCGCAGTACGTAAAAAATTTTCCGCAGTATCAGATTCTTTTCCCAAGCTTTGGGCAAGTTCTTCTGGAGTAATACGCTCCAAACTACTAACTTCATCAAGCTCGGACAAGTCTTGAGTCAATTGAGCGATTAATTCTTGTTCTTCTGGATCGTAATGACCATCAGCCAAAGCTACGGTGTATAAACCTCTCAGCCAAGCTGTAATTTGGCGATCGCTATATGCGGATTCTATAATGGTAGTCATGAGGAGCTATTTTTAAATATACGTGTTACGAAAAAACTACTTTTTATTAATCAAACTATAGGGAGTAAGAAGATATTTCATGCACGACACGAGCAAAATCTCACACCTCATACATCATAGCTAAACCTTGTCTCATAGAAAAAATTTGTCCAACTATTGCTTAATCGTTTTTGCTTTTGGGATTATGAACATTTTTGTACCTTATGAAAACGTGAGTTCGCGTGGAAGCTCAAATACATACCACAAGAGAACTTTTAAACTGGCTTTTTTCCACTTTTCATTAGTTATCGAGTCTTAATGATTGGCTAATAGCGACGAACTACGTTCGTCCGACAGCCGACTCCCTTTGGGAGTCCGACAACGCTTCGCGTTGGCGAGCCTCTTTTCTAGGCTGGCGAAGCGCAGAGAGCGCGTGCTAATGGCTATCCCAACAAATCAATCCTGTTAACCCGAACTGACGTTATGAAAACAGGAGATCGCGTTAGCATTTTTCTTCATAGTAAATTTGCCTACAATCTTTATTTTTATGCGATTAATTTCCCATAAAGCCAAAAAATTTGGCTGCACCACCCAAAATTACGAGAATCAATCCAACGAAAACACCTCGATTAGTAAATTCTTGATTGGTTACTCTTTTATCTAATCGATTTACAGTAGCATCCAAAGCATCTATTTTCCCTGAAAGCCTTTCATCTAGGGCTTCTATTTTTCCCTCTAACCTGGCTTGACCCACTTTAAGTTCAACAACCTCATCAGTGAGCCTGTCTAACTTGCTATCCAATTTGTCTAATTTTTGGTCAAATTTTCCTAATATTTCTTTTAAATCTGATTCTATTTGAATACTCATTAATTGTTCTTTGATGAACTTTAGAGAAAAGTAGTTTGCTGTTGTTTATTTTACCATTTCTAATAACTCAGATTCGCTCATTTGTTTAACTCCCAATTTTTTAGCCTTTGCTAATTTAGAACCTGCATTTTCTCCTAATAATAAATAATTTGTTTTCTTACTAATTGAACCCGTAACTTTTCCTCCTGCTCGCTCAATTAGCTTTTTAGCTTCATCTCGTTTTAAAGTAGGTAGAGCTCCTGTAATAACAAAGCTTTTACCAGCAAATATTAAATCACTATTATCTTGACTATTAGTTTTTTCTGCCTCAAATTTTAATCCTGCTACTTGTAAAGCTTTAATTAAAGCCTTATTATTCTCCACTCGCACCCATTCAAATACTGATTGAGCTATTTCTTCTCCAATACCATATACTGTCTCAATAGATTCAAAAGATGCTTGAGTCAGTGCTTCGATTGTGGAAAAACTTTTAGTTAAAATTTTGGCATTGGTGCTGCCAACATAACGTATACCCAAACCATACAAAATACGGTCAAAAGATTGATTTTTAGACTCTGCGATCGCCTTGATCAATTTCTCTGCCGATCTTGTTCCCATCCGTTCTAAACTAGCTATTTGTTCGACTGTTAAAGAATATAAATCGGCAACAGAATTAACTAAATTATTCTCAATCAGTAATGTTGCAATTCTTTCCCCCAAACCACGAATGTCTAAAGCATTGCGGGAAGCCCAATGAATTATACTCCCTCTTAAAATTGCGGGACAAGATATATTAACGCAGCGAGTAACGGCTTCTTTGTCAGGACGTACTAAAGTAGAGCTACATTCAGGACATTCTGTAGGCATTTGATAAGGGATAGTATCACAAGGGCGAAGATCGCTCAACACCCTAACTACTTCGGGAATAATTTCCCCTGCTTTGCGAATGATTACCGTATCCCCCACGCGGATATCTAATTCGGCAACGCGATCGCTATTGTGAAGAGTAGCGCGCTGTACCGTAGTACCTGCAAGCTGTACGGGCTGCATGATTGCCATAGGAGTAACCGCCCCAGTACGCCCCACATTAACAATAATACCCTTGACAACTGTCGGAGATTCTTCTGCGGGATACTTAAGTGCGATCGCCCAACGAGGGAATTTGTTGGTAAAGTCTAGCTGTTGCTGGAGTTGATAGTCATTAAGTTTAACTACTACACCATCAGTCATGTAGGGTAAGGTTTTTCTTCCCGTGTCCCACTTTTGGAAGTATGCTTCTACTTCGGCTAAAGAATTACACAGCTTGCGGTTGGGGTTAACCAAAAAGCCCATCTCTTGTAATAATTCCAAAGAATTCCATTGAGATTTTGCCCCTTGATTTTCTTCACCGACGATATGCAAAGTATAGGCAAAAAAGTTAAGCTTCCGTTGGGCTACTATCTTAGAGTCAAGCTGGCGCAGTGTACCCGCAGCAGCATTACGAGGGTTGGCAAACAAAGCCTCTCCCAACTTATTTCTTTCTTGATTAATTTTTTCAAATACATCTAAGGGTAAAAATGCTTCTCCTCTAACTTCTACCCTAACTGGTGGATTATCTAACTTCAGCTTTAAAGGAATAGTGCGGATAGTTTTAATATTTTGGGTAATTTCTTCCCCAGATATCCCATCACCGCGAGTAGTACCTCTAACTAAGATACCATTTTCATAAGTTAAAGCGATCGCACTACCATCTATTTTTAGTTCGCAGACATAAGCGAATTTTTCGGGAATTTCTTCTAATTGTTTTTGCCAACGAGTTTCCCATTTAGCCAATTCTTCGGAGTTAAAAGCATTTTCTAAACTATAAAGCGGGATGTTATGCTTAACTGAACTAAATTGAGATGCGGGCTTGTCTCCCACCCGTTGCGTTGGACTATCAGGGGTAACAAGTTCGGGATATTCTTCCTCTAGATCCTGCAACTGACGATATAACTGGTCGTATACCCCATCTTCCATAATCGGACTATCAAGAACGTAATAGGCATATCCCGCCTTTTGTAATTGTTCTCGCAGTTGAATAACCTTTTGTTTAATTTGTTTGGTCATAATGATTGAAGCATTGAACGTAGAACAAGTTAGATTGCCCAATGTGACAAATTTAAGTTGAACTAAATATTCTTTTTATATCTCGAGCTTTGTTGCTCTATTTTAGCTATGTGAGTCTATCAATAATAAACGCCTAGTGCGAATTGAAATGGCGTAAAGAGTAGCTTTTAAACCAAGTTAGCATGTAAATTTTAATCGTAAATAATCATCTCCAAAATCACATTTGTATTATCATTTGTATGAATCAGTCTCCATGTAAATTTCACGAAATAATACCGAGTTGTTAAAAATGAGTGATAATATAGAGCAAATATTAGATGAAATAGGCGTTTCTGGCAGTAATTTCTTTGATTTTCAAGACAGAACCTATTTTGCGGGCAATGATGGAGAAATTGGTACAGAACTGTGGGTAAGTGATGGTACAACCGAAGGTACGCAATTACTTTTAGAAATTAATCCTACGATTACTGAATACTACGATAATTTACCAAACGGCAGTTATCCTGGCAATTTTGTCGAGTTTCAAGATAAACTCTATTTCTCGGCTAACAACCAAGAAAATGGTACAGAATTGTGGGTGACTGACGGTACATCTGAAGGTACGGAATTGGTTGTAGATATCAATCCAGGTACCTACACTAATTTCTTTACTGGAGAAGTAGAAGGAGATGGTGGCTTTCCCACAAACATTGTCGAGTTTAAAGGCAAACTTTACTTTTCTGGTAATGGCGAAGAAAGTGGTCGAGAATTGTGGGTGACTGATGGTACAACAGCGGGAACGCAGCTAATTAAAGATATCAATCCAGGTAACATTTATGTCCGTACTTTACAGTATGGCTATATACCACTCCCCATTGGTTCTGCTCCTTCTCAATTGACAGAATTTAATGACAAACTATACTTTACGGCAGAGGTAGGAGGCAGGCAAGATTTACCTTCTAGTGAAATAACTGGGGAAACTGGTCGAGAACTCTGGGTGACAGATGGTACAACAGCAGGAACAATCCTAGTTGCAGATATAAACCCTGGAGAGGAAGACGCTTTTGACTATGGAGCAGATTTATCGGTAGTTGACGGGGAACTATTGTTTACTGCCAACAATGGCGAAACCGAACAACAATATCGAATAACCTCGGATGGAACTCTCGAACTTGTAAATGGTTCTAACCCCAATGAACCCAATGCGATTGACGGTACCCTTAATAATGATGTTCTCACGGGTACGGATGGTAAAGACATTATTCGCGGCTTTGACGGTACAGATACTTTACAAGGGGGTGCGGGAAACGACACCTTATTCGGTAACAATCGTCCAGATAAATTAGTGGGCGGTGCTGGTGACGATCTTTTAGTCGGTGGTAGTGGCGACGACTCTCTTGATGGCGGTATAGGTAACGATACTTTACAAGGACAAGGTAATGACTTTTTTGTTCTAAGGGAAGGAGACGGTACTGATGTTATTTTAGACTATCGCGAAGGAAGCGATCGCCTGTTGCTATCTGGTGACTTAACCAAAGAGGATTTAACTTTCTCTGGTAACAATATCCTGGTGGGAGATGAAACTCTGGTTACACTAAATAACATTAATACGTCTAGCTTAAGACCTTTTAACTTTATTGAAATTTAAGCAGTGGCAAAGTGGGTAACACAACAGCTTAAAAGTTATTGTGTTGCCCACCATAAAAGTCAATAATTAATAATTAATTCCACAAATTATTCCACCAGGGGATGGGTCGCGCTTCGACGAAAGTAATTTTGTCGCGGATATCATTAATATTCCATCCTGTTAAACTAGCTAGATTTTGGGCTTCTTGTTCTTGTCTATTGCCAACCCTTTGTTGATATTGAGCTGCTTCACTACAGGTCATTTCTCCAGTGTAGAAATGACGAATAACATAACGTCCTTGAAAATTAGTGCGATCGCTTGTAGATTGGAATTTGAGATCTTCTGGAAATTTATCGCGGGTATATCTAACATGGAGGCGAGTAATAAAAACATTATTACCACCCCAACGATTATAAGGATTATTGCTATCCAGCCAAAATACTCCTGCCTGTTTTAATTCTTCGCGATTTAAAGGTTGAGCCGAACAAGGATCGCAGGTACTCATATCCCAAGCATATTCTAGGAAAGCAACTTGTTTATTTTCCTGTTCGTAAGACCTTTGGAACATTGATTGATAAAAGTCTTTAAATTCTTCTTTAACGAATTCGGGTATTTCAGTGTTGGAATGAACTTTAACGGTGCGGTAGTTGGTTAGTTGCACCTGTCCTTTAGGGGAGAGTAGATAAACTAATAAATCTTGGTCGCCTTGGGCATTCATCATCCCCAAACGAATAGGTAACATAAACTTAGGAGATTCATAGGCAATGGAAATTGGTCTAAGTTTTTCAAAGCCATTCGTGTCGAATTCTTCTAGATTAACTTTGGCTACAAAGAATTTTAGATTCTGCTTAATATAAGGCTGGAGTAATTCTTTTGCACCTTCAGGGATTTGATAATCATTTTGAATCAGCCAGGTTTCCAAACCATCAGATTCTTTGGCACTAAGAATTAGAATGTCATATTCCCCGACGCTAAACTGTTCTTCAATAGTGACCCCAAGATCTTCTTCTAGTAATGGCGCATTTTGTAGAAAAGCTGATTCATTTCTTGCTCTAGATTTAAATACTCCGCGATCGTATTGTGGTTTAAAACAAGGATCGGAATCGAAATATTCAACTAACCTTGGCGCACTAAAACCATCTAAGCGTTCCAAGATTTTTGATTCCCCTACATGTACTTGTTCTTCTTTGAGTATTACTGGTACGGGTACAACCATGGCAAAGTCTTTGACTTCTCCTTGATAGTCGTTGGACATAGTAATAACTGTCCTGTTGCCATCCCTGGCGATGATTACTTGGGATGCTTGATTGTATAAACTGCTATCGGCTTTTGCGACATAAAAGCCACAGAAGGCTAGTGCGGGTTTAATGCCAAAGATTAGGATTGCACCTGTAAGGATGCAGGATAGTATGATGCGTATTGTTTTCATAATAATTACTTATTTTTTGCTATTTCAGCGCGAATTTCGTTAATATTCCATTTAGTTAAGTTAGCTAGAGTCTCAGCCTCTTTTTCTCTTCTTTCGGCTAATCTTTCTTTATATTTTTCTACTTTTTCTACACTGTCTTCACAAGTAGAATTTCCTGTATAAGGACGGCGAATGATATATCTACCTTGAAAATCGCGGTCGCCAAATGTAGGTTCAAATAATAGATCTTCAGGAAATTTATTACGGGTATAGCGAATATGAAGACGAGTTAGAAATACATCTTCATCTTTAGACCAATAACTGTCACTGTCATAGTTCGACCAGTATTCGTCATCTAACCAAAAGACACCAGCCTGTTTTAATTCTTCTTCACTTAAGGGATCGGCAGAACAAGGATCGCATTTTCCCATGTTCCAGGTATATTCCAAGACAGCGACTTGTTTATTTTCTCGTTCGTAAACAGTCTCAAAAGTCGCCTGATAAAAATCAGCAAATTCATTTTCCACAAATGCAGGAACTTCTTCTCCCGATGGAATCTCCACCGTCCGATAGTTGGTAAGCTGCACTCGCCCTTTAGGAGATAGCAAATAAACAATTAAATCTTGTTCTTTTTCAGCATTGGTCATTCCCAAACGTATAGGAAGCATGAATTTAGATGATTTATAGGCAATAGAAATTGGTCTTAATTTTTTAAATCCTTGGTTATCAAATTCTTCGAGGTTGACTTTCGCTATAAAAAATTTCATTCCCTGACGAATATAAGGTTGCAGTAATTTTTCAGCATCTTCAGGCAGTTGATAGCCATTATCGGTTAACCATTTTGCTAAACCATCAGATTCTTTGGCACTTAAAATCGAGATCCTGTATTCGCCGACGTTAAATTGTTCTTCTATAGTTACTCCTAATACTTCATCTCCTTCGGTGTATTGACTAACTCTCCGACGACCGCGACGACCACAATGATAGGGTGATTTAAAGCAAGGATCGCGATCGAAGTATTCGACTCGCCTAGGAGCACTATAAGCATCTATGCGTTCAATAATTTATGGCTCGGCAATACGAACCTGCTCTTCAGTTAAAACAACTGGTACAGGTACGACCATGGCGAAGTCAAAGACTTCTCCTTGATAGTCGTTGGACATGGTTAATACTGTCCTGTTTCTATGTCTGGCGATGATTACCTGAGAAGCCTGATTGTATAAACTGCTATCGGCTTTTGCCACATAGAAGCCACAGAATGCTAGTGCGGGTTTGATGCCAAAGATGAATATTGCACCTGTAAGGATGCAGGATAATAAAATACGTATTGATTTCATGATCTTAATCAATTTTAAAAGATTGTGTTAGTTCCAAAGTTCAGACCACCAGGGGGGAGTTTGACTCTCAATAGTTTCGATGCGATCGCTTATTTCTTCTGGTGTCCATCTTGTAAGTTCGGCTAAAGTGTATGTTTCTTCTTCTTGTCGCTGCTTTAATTGTTCTTGATATCTTTGACCCGCTTTGCAGCCTAGATCTCCCTTGTAAGGATGGCGAATAACATAACGTCCTTGAAAATTAGTACGATCGCTTGTGGATTGAAATTTCAAATCTTCGGGGAATTTATCGCGAGTGTATCTGACATGAAGGCGAGTCATAAAAACGTTGTTACCACCCCAGCGATTATTAGCCTGTTTATCTAGCCAAAATACACCAGCCTGTTTCAATTCTTCCCTGTTCAAAGGCTCGGCAGAACAAGGATCGCAGGTGCTCATATCCCAGGCATATTCTAAGAAAGCTACTTGTTTCTTTTCTGCTTCATAGGAAGTCTGAAACATTGCAGTGTAGAAATTACTAAAATCTTGTCCGACAAATTCGGGTATTAGAACATTAGAGGGAATTTTCGCAGTGCGGTAATTGGTTAACTCGATTTGTCCCTTGGGAGAAAGTAAATAAACAATTAAGTCTTGGTCGCCGTTAGCATTCATCATCCCCAAACGAATAGGTAACATAAATTTGGGGGATTCATAGGCAATGGAAATTGGTCTAAGTTTTTCAAAGCCATTCGTGTCGAATTCTTCTAGATTAACTTTGGCTACAAAGAATTTTAGATTCTGCTTAATATAAGGCTGGAGTAATTCTTTTGCACCTTCAGGGATTTGATAATCATTTTGAATCAGCCAGGTTTCCAAACCATCAGATTCTTTGGCACTAAGAATTAGAATGTCATATTCCCCGACGCTAAACTGTTCTTCAATAGTGACCCCAAGATCTTCTTCTAGTAATGGCGCATTTTGTAGAAAAGCTGATTCATTTCTTGCTCTAGATTTAAATACTCCGCGATCGTATTGTGGTTTAAAACAAGGATCGGAATCGAAATATTCAACTAACCTTGGCGCACTAAAACCATCTAAGCGTTCCAAGATTTTTGATTCCCCTACATGTACTTGTTCTTCTTTGAGTATTACTGGTACGGGTACAACCATGGCAAAGTCTTTGACTTCTCCTTGATAGTCGTTGGACATAGTAATAACTGTCCTGTTGCCATCCCTGGCGATGATTACTTGGGATGCTTGATTGTATAAACTGCTATCGGCTTTTGCGACATAAAAGCCACAGAAGGCTAGTGCGGGTTTAATGCCAAAGATTAGGATTGCACCTGTAAGGATGCAGGATAGTATGATGCGTATTGTTTTCATAATAATTACTTATTTTTTGCTATTTCAGCGCGAATTTCGTTAATATTCCATTTAGTTAAGTTAGCTAGAGTCTCAGCCTCTTTTTCTCTTCTTTCGGCTAATCTTTCTTTATATTTTTCTACTTTTTCTACACTGTCTTCACAAGTAGAATTTCCTGTATAAGGACGGCGAATGATATATCTACCTTGAAAATCGCGGTCGCCAAATGTAGGTTCAAATAATAGATCTTCAGGAAATTTATTACGGGTATAGCGAATATGAAGACGAGTTAGAAATACATCTTCATCTTTAGACCAATAACTGTCACTGTCATAGTTCGACCAGTATTCGTCATCTAACCAAAAGACACCAGCCTGTTTTAATTCTTCTTCACTTAAGGGATCGGCAGAACAAGGATCGCATTTTCCCATGTTCCAGGTATATTCCAAGACAGCGACTTGTTTATTTTCTCGTTCGTAAACAGTCTCAAAAGTCGCCTGATAAAAATCAGCAAATTCATTTTCCACAAATGCAGGAACTTCTTCTCCCGATGGAATCTCCACCGTCCGATAGTTGGTAAGCTGCACTCGCCCTTTAGGAGATAGCAAATAAACAATTAAATCTTGTTCTTTTTCAGCATTGGTCATTCCCAAACGTATAGGAAGCATGAATTTAGATGATTTATAGGCAATAGAAATTGGTCTTAATTTTTTAAATCCTTGGTTATCAAATTCTTCGAGGTTGACTTTCGCTATAAAAAATTTCATTCCCTGACGAATATAAGGTTGCAGTAATTTTTCAGCATCTTCAGGCAGTTGATAGCCATTATCGGTTAACCATTTTGCTAAACCATCAGATTCTTTGGCACTTAAAATCGAGATCCTGTATTCGCCGACGTTAAATTGTTCTTCTATAGTTACTCCTAATACTTCATCTCCTTCGGTGTATTGACTAACTCTCCGACGACCGCGACGACCACAATGATAGGGTGATTTAAAGCAAGGATCGCGATCGAAGTATTCGACTCGCCTAGGAGCACTATAAGCATCTATGCGTTCAATAATTTATG